>JAJNPX010000352.1 GCA_021155145.1 Acidisarcina sp.
GGCCTTTTGGCTCCCGCATAGAATCGATGATCCGGCGGGAATCGTCGAGCAGGAAAATGTTCGCTGACTTTCCGGTCAGTTGAATGACGAGGCTGCGGGAGAATTTCTCTCCCATCTCATCACTTCCGTTCAAATTTAGTGTGATAACGCGTTCGTTCGGGATTTGTTCGACCGACGTCACTTCTGTACCGGAGAGTTGCTTTTTTAACTGAAGCAGGAAAGCCGTTGGTGCCGTCGATCGTTTCTCGATATCGCGGAGCCGGCGCCGGATGAGATAGGTTCGCGGATCTGCGGGTTCGATACTGACGAAGAGAAATCGCGAATCAGGTATTCGGAGATCAAAAGCAAGGTCGAACCGGGACAGCAGAAAAACTTTGCCGAACCGTCGTCCCGGAAGAGCCGTCTGGTACTCCGCCGTTATGGCTGTGATCGTCGAAAGATCCATCTAGTCGAAGTCTAGCCGCCGAAATGAAAAAGTCCAGAAGCCATTCGGGTGGCTTCCGGACGAGATGGCAAAAGGCGCTTCTTTAAGCTAATAGGTTCACATCTCGCGAACGAGAAGTGTTCCCGAGATCAGATCGTGTGCGGCGCGTCTTTCCTCATTAAAGAAAGCCGGCACGAACCCGATACCGAAAAGCGGCAATGAAAGTAAATAGACGGCGGAACTTACCGCTGCCTGATGGTAGGTGGGATACTCGTTCTCCTCGATATCGATGACCTCGAGCGAGAAGAGTTTCATACCGATCGTACGTCCCCGCAGGCCGATCGCGACCGTTAGGTATAGAAACATCACGATCCCGAAGGCCGCGAATATCGTCAGTAGTCCGGCGACGGAAAACCACTCTCCTCCCATCATCATCAGCGGCGAGAGCAGGATGCCGGTCGCGAAACCGGCAATTATCGCGTCGAAGAGGCCGGCGGTGAACCGTGCAGAAAGCGGGGCCAGGTCATCGATCTCTTCAAGGTATTCCTCGGTCACCGTCTCGGGCCGCAGATCATCCGATCTCGTTTCGGCTGCTTCCTCATTGACGATAATGTCCTCGACGAACTCAGTGGCCGGTATCTCGATCGTTGTCGAGATCATCTCTGCGGCGGTTACCCCGATGTCGGAGATCGGCGGCAGCTTATTCGTATCAAATCCAGTTTTTTCCAAAGTCGAGCTTGCGGCGGAAACCAGCCGCGGCTTTGGAAGGGAATTGACGGTGGCCGGTCTCACCGCGGAATTTGGTATCGCCGGAACCTCCGAACGCGTAACGATGTCGAAAGGATAGCTTTTTGCCGCAGCCGGTGCTGCTGTCTCATTATCAGCAACGGAGCCGCTCGAAAAGCGCCTGCGAGAGTCTTCGATCCTTTTTAGCGCATTAGCAACGCGGGGATTCGTATGGGACGTCGGTTCCGGTTCGGGCGCGGGCTGCGGCTTCAGAGCATTTGCACCGTTGGTAACCAAATGAGTGTGCAGGCCCGGTATCAACACAGGAGCAGGCTCGGGTTCAGACTTGCGTTGACGGACCGCATTCTGCAGTTGCAGGCGCCAATCCGGTATCTGCGAATTCTTATTCTGAAATTCAACAAGGGTCTGGCTGGTGTGGCGATTGATCCTCTCCGTGGGCTCCGCTTTGGGCTGCCGCCTAGGTATTACCGCAGAGGGGTTTGGCACTGCTTGGACGAGTTCCGGTTCCCTGGCCGGCTCCTTCGCCGACGGCCTAAGTAATGGCTCAGCTGCCTTTGCAAATCCGATCTCCAGCGGCCTGGAACCCCGTCCGATCTTTGTCGAAAGCTCTTCGCGCACACTGTCATGAACCATCGTGCCGCACGCATAGCAAATGGAAATGGTGGGTGCAAGTTCGCGTTTACAAACGGGGCACGTCATATGACAGTTACTGATTTTCGATGAAATGGGCTAGGCGCGGTGGCTAACTTGTACGAGAGAATATCAGAATCTACTTTAACTAGTCAACATTAAAGCGCACAAAATAGATGCGCTTACGGTTGTATAGCCCGAAAGCGAATCCAAACATTCTGAAAACAAAGAGGTTATGAAAATGTTAAATAATTCAGATCCGCTGGCGTCCCGCAAAGCCGGCCTCAATATCGTGCCACCACTCGACTCGGTCGCCATCATCTAATTGCCAGCAGAGGAGAACGACCCTTTCGCCACGCATTGCAGGAAAGTCGATCAACCCGCGTTCGTGATCTTTCAGTTGGACACCTTTCTCATGTATGCGGGTCGTCAGTTTGCCGATCTCATAAAGCGCCCTTACATACTTTGAACCGCCGGGCATGCCGCCGCCGTATTCCGATGCTGCGGCCGCAGCTTTCGCTTCCTCGCGCATGCCGCTCACTCCCGAATAGAGCTTTCTGATCCGTATCAGCAAGCTCTTCATCTCGGGTAAAAGCTCGTTTGCTTCATCAAGAGTAAATAGCCTCATTGATCGTCTCTGACCCGGACAAGATCTGACTCCTCGCGCTGTTGACGCAGGATATCGGGTTCCGGTGCATCGCCCGGCGGTTCGAACGAAGGGACCTCGAATTCACTTATCTGCGATATGTCCTTTCTGATAAGGTCTGCGATATCACCGAGGTCGATGAAGAAATCGGCGACATCGATCAAACGCGGAGCCGTATTCGACCTGAACCCCGCAACTTCGACGCGACAGCCCTTATACGCCACAGCGTTGATGGCATAAACGAAATCCTCATCACCCGAGACCAACACCGCAGTATCGTAGCGGCCGGCGAGTGAGAGCATATCGACGGCGATCTCCACGTCCAGATTTGCCTTGCGTGTGCCGTCATAAAAGGTCTTAAGCTCTTTCTGAACGACGCGAAAGCCATTCCTTCTCATCCAGAGCAGGAATCCTTGCTGGCGTTCCGCTCCGGCATCGACACCGGTATAAAAAAATGCGCGCAATAGGCGGCCATCTCCGAGCAATATCCGGAGAAGCTTGTTGTAATCGATGTCAATGTTATGAAAGCGAGCGGCGTGAAAAAGGTTGTTCCCGTCTATGAAAACGGCGACGCGGCCCCGATGGCCGAATTTCCACGACGAATTAGCGGTCGTCTCGAACTGCATTTCTTTGACCCCCTAAAATTACCTGGGCCTTCGGCGAGGTGCAGCTACATGCTGGTGGATCGGAATGTTACCTGTTCGGGTTTCTTTAAGGGTTTCGCTGTTTCTAAACGGTTTCCAAAAAAATTGTCAATTAGTCGTAACAGATCAAAAGAATATGTAACTTCCGAATATTATATGTAACCGAAACTCATTGAAGACTTTTAACAAGTTTGCATTTGTGCGCCGCTGTGGTCAAGCAATTCCGCGATGTAAATGATAAAATTCGATGTTTTGCCCGCTGAGGATGCCATGAACGACAACCCAATCGATGATATAAGCGAGGTTGACGGAATACCGCTAATGACCGAGCAGATCGCCTTCAAATCGGGTGAACTGGTCGATTGTCCAAAATGCGGAAAAC
>JAJNPX010000354.1 GCA_021155145.1 Acidisarcina sp.
TCGTCCTCCGCGTCGCTTTTCAGATCAAGTTCGATAGGATCCAGTCCGACCACTACCAACCTTGCACCGCATTCGTCGCAGCTCACTAGGTCGCCCTGCTCTGATTCGGCATCTACATATACTTCTTCTTCACACTCGGGACAGATTGAGGTCGGCATTGTGAATCAACTCCAATAAATATTTAATTCCAACTTGGCGTGCAACTACGATAAAACGTAATAATGTTTGCTAACAAATCTAGCGTTTGATGCATCATTGTGCAAGAGTTTCGCTGCAATTATTTTAGAGGGTACCGATTCTTTTCAGTTAGTTTCTCCGATGAGATTTCCCTTTGACCTTCCGGATGATCGCGACTTCGACGTGGCTGGCTTCGGCACGAACGCGGTCGACTTCCTGATCCGCGTTCCCGAATACCCGGAATTCAATTCCAAGGTCGAATTGTCGGAGTATATTAGGGCTGCGGGCGGGGAGGTGGCGACCACGATGGTCGGCCTTCAGCGCCTCGGGGTCAGAACGCTGTATGCCGGTCGGTTCGGTGACGACGATGCCGGCGACTTTGGCCGTGAGTCGCTCCGTGCCGAGGGAGTTGACATTTCTCTCGCCGAGTCGGTTGCCGGAGCACGCACCCAGATCGCGTTCATAATTATCGACGAACGAAACGGCGAGCGGACGGTCATCTGGCGTCGCGACCATCGGCTTGCCTACTCAGCAGCGGAGGCCCCGCTCGAGATCGCGGAGAGGTCGCGGATCCTCCACTTCACCCCGCATGACGCCGAGGCCTGTATAGCCCTTGCGCGGCGAGCGAAAGAACTCGGCACGATCGTTTCCATCGACCTGGATAACATCTTTCCAAGGCTCGAAGAACTTCTCCCGCTCGTGGACATTCTCATCACTTCGGCCGAATTGCCCTCGCGGATGTTCGCCGTAGCTGACCGTCATAAGGCGCTCAGGGAGATGCACTCCCGCTATGGCTCGGCGGTCGTCGGGATCACGCTCGGCGAGCACGGCTCTCTACTTTATTCGGGCGGTCAGTTCGTCGAGACCAAGGGGTTTCAGGTACCAGGAGGATGCCAGGACACGACCGGTGCGGGCGATTCGTTCCGCGCAGGACTGCTCTACGGTGTCGTAAACAAGATGCCTGTTGACGAGAGTGCTCGCTGGGCCAACGCCGTCGCGGCCCTGAAATGCCGTCGGATAGGTGCCCGAACATCCCTACCTTCTGTTGTTGAAGTAACAACATTGTTGAAAAAACACTAGACAACACCTACTGCATCATTTAGAATATTACTGCGGTCTCTCAAGCCGCTTGTATCAACGCCCGCCCCCTTTTTACCGTACCCTCGGCCCCTGATGGACTCAAAGATAGGACTCATAATTCAGCTAAACGGCGTCTTTGTCGTGACGGTTATGTGTCTCCTGCTCAACCGCTCACTCCGCCTGACTGCGTTGAGGTATTGGACGATCGCTTGGCTATCTCTGTCTTTCGCGCTCATCTGTTTAAGGCTTGGCTTCGAGTATGACGTATTCAGTTCGATGCTGTTCACCTATTACTATCTCGGAGAGTACATCTTCGGCTTTCTACTTTTTGCAGGCACGCGAAGCCTCGGCGGAGGATGGGAACTGCGCCCCCGAACGGAACTCTACTTCATCCCGTTTCTCGTAATAGCCGTCATCCTTCCGACTCTCGTCGGCGATTTCAACGACGCGGCGGGAATACACACGCTGGTAATGAGCGGGTTCTATGCGGCGAGCTTCCATTCGATCCACCGCTCTGCTGACCGCACTTTCGGATGGAAGGTGCTGCACGTCGCGCTTGCGGTGCTTTCCGTCGTCAACCTCTCCTACTCCGTGATCTTTACCGCGAATCTGCTAGTATCTTTCGAGACAGGATTCCTTTCCTACCATTCGGTCGTCGATCTCGTCCTCAAATCCACGCTTGGCATCGGCATGGTTATCGTTCTCCTTGAAAAGGTCCTATCTGATGCGAAGTCGGCTCACGAACGCCTCGAGACCGCCAATAGACGCCTCGAGGAACTGGTTCACACCGATCCGCTCACCGCGGCCTTCAGCCGGCATGCCTTTTACGGTTTTGTAAAAAAGCATGGCGATGAGAACACGGAAACATCGGGCTGCGTCGGCTTCTTCGATATCGACGATCTGAAATGGATCAACGACCGCTACGGCCACAATGCGGGCGACGTCGTGATCCGCTGGGTCGTAAAGGTGATACGCGACACGATCCGGGCCGAGGATCTCATATTCAGATGGGGCGGCGACGAATTTTTCGTGATAATGATCAGTATGGATTCCGAGATGGCGATCATGCGAATGACGACGTTGGAAGCCCAACTGACCGGCCTTTCGGTGGACGGCATCCCTGATCCGATCGACGTTGGTGTCTCTTGGGGGTTCACCGATTTTGCAGATATTACGGCACTCGAAGATGCGATAAATCGGGCCGATGCGGCGATGTACAGCCGCAAACTGGAACGCAAAAGGCGAAAGAACGAAAGCCAGGCGTTCGTCCCCAGCCTTGGCGAGGTCTCCGGCGGACTGATCGCATAGAACCGGCACGGCGATCCACCGCCGTTCTACCACGTCTGATCCTACATTTTCCGGCCTAAAGCTTATCCTTAAAGAACCCGACGACCTTAGCCCAGGCGTCGGCTGCGGCCTCAGCGTCGTAAACCTCGGGACGCGTGTCGTTAAAGAACGCGTGATCCGCCTCATACTTGAGGCTTTCGAGTGGAAGTTCGTAGCGTTCGGCGATGTCCTCGAGGATTGCGATCTTTTCTTTATTGATCCATTGGTCCTTGGTTCCCGAAATGAATACGGTGGGCGTACGGAGTTTGCTGAGCACGCTCTCTTCGGGAATGTCTCCGTAGAACGGCGCCGCGGCGCTCAATCCGACTAGTTCGCAGGCGGCCCTGAGTGCAAAGGTCCCGCCCATGCAATAGCCTGTGATGCCGAAGTGTGAGATGCCGAATTCGTCCGCTGCCTTTAAGATCGTGGCCTTTATCGTGTCGATGCCGTCTTCGATCGCAAGATCGTGCATCATCTTCGAGGCGTCATCCGCGTTGGTTGCGACCTTTCCGCGATAGAGATCGGGTGCGATCGCGATAAAGCCCTCGACGGCGTACCGATTGGCGATATCCTTTATGTGGTCGTTCAGACCCCACCACTCCTGGATCACGAGTACCGCTTTTCCATTCCCTTTTTCCGGCATCGCCACGTAGGCAGTACTGGGCCCGTTCGATGTATCGAGATCGATGGTCCTTGCAGACATAAAATTTCCCCTCCTGAATCGTTTTTACGCGAAGTATATCCGAATCAGGAGAGGGAACGCCAACTTCCATCTAAAACGCTAGAAGAACCTGAGCGTGTAGCCGAACCGTATGCCGCGTCCGATCTCGGGGACGAGGTCCTTTATGAACGAAACGTGATTTCGATACAGCTTATCGGTCAGGTTGTAGGCGTTGAACGAGAAAATGTGCGCGAAGTGTTGACGGCCGACGGTGTACGAACCCGCAACATTGACGATACCGTAACCTGCGGTTGGCGTCTCCAGCGAATAGACCTTCTTCTGTGCACTGGCAAATACGGCTTCGGGCCGGACGCTCAAGTCCTTGTAGCGCAGCTCGAGCCCTATCCGACCACGGGCAGGCGGTATTCGCGGAAGATCGAGGTCGAGGTCGGTCAGCCTTGCCCGAACGGCATCGAAACTTGCAAAAGCTCCAAGATAGTCATTTATCGTGACGTCTGCATTGAACTCCGCGCCGAGATACGCCGCTTTATTCTGTTCGTACCGCCCGAGCGGGAGGCCGTCCTCGATATCCGCCTGGCCGTCGCCGTCAAGGTCCTGACGTGCGAGATAAACGAAATTGTCGATACTGTAATAATAGACATCGCCGCTGAAGCGGAACCGTCTCGATTGATGCCTGAGCGAGAGGTCCACTCCGTCAGCCGTCTCGTTTCTCAGCGATTCGTTACCTACCTCGAATGTGATCGTTCCGATATGGGGACCGTTGTTGTAAAGCTCCTCGAGCGCCGGAGCCCGAAAGGAATGCGTGTAATTCGCGACGAACGAACCGCCGCTCCAAAGTGCCACGTTCACACCAACGCCGCCGGAAAGGCCGGTGAAGCTCCTCTCCGTAAGATCTGCATTTTCGGGCCGGTAGCGGTTATTCTCGATCCGCGCGCCAAACTGTATCTTGACACGGTCGAAATTCAGCTCCTCCAGTCCGAAAGCCGAAAACGACTTGTGCTTCACCTTGCCCTGAATAAGCTGTTCCGCTCCATTCACTTCGTATTCGCGGTCTAATCCCTCGAATCCGAAACGGCCGGAGAGCTTGCCCCTCTTCGCCTGCTCAAAGAGGCTGCGGTACGAGAAAGTACGGTTATCGAATATCGTTCCCACGGTATCGACGCCATCAGCGCGTTCGATCTCCTTATGCCTGTAATTCGTAAGGTCGACGCTGTACTGCACGCCGCTGATGTACGGATTTGTCAGGTTTCGAAAACCACCGCCGAAACGTACATTATGCTTTCGAGCCCGGAGGTCGATCTCTTCGTCAACGACCGGCAATTCCCCCAACAAACCCTCGCCCTCGGGCGCGCCGCCTTCGAAGAGCGCCGCAAAAGGTATCCCATAGCGCCGAACGTCGAATCCGTACGTGCCGCGAAAGTAAGCTTTAGCACCAAAATATCCGGCTGTAACGGAACCGCTGTTGGAACGGGTAGCAGAGTTTGGGATATCGCCGATCGGCGAACGAAAGTCGCCGCTTCGCTGTGCACTCAAATTCCCGCGGACCAGGAATTTACGAATGCCGTATTCCAGACCGCCGGCGATGCCGCCCTGCTTGTCGGCCGTTCCGCCCACGCCGGTAACAAAACCGCGAAAGCCGTCGCTCGCCTCGTCATCATCATGGCTGATCACGTTCACAACACCTCCGATAGCGTTGCTGCCATAGAGAAGTGTACCCGGGCCTTTTACGACCTCGATCCGCTCGGCACCGAGCGGGTCGATTGTCTCGCCGTGGTCGCCGGATTGTGATCCGACCGAACCCGTGCGCACCCCACCCTCGAGCACGAGGACCCTGTCGCCGTCGAACCCGCGAATTACAGGCCGCGACGATCCCGGCCCGAAACTGCGTTTTGCCACGCCCGTCTCGCCATCCAGAACGTCGCCCAGCGATGTCGCGGCCTTCTCCATGATCCTCGTCGAGCCGACGGAGTTTACGGTTTGAAACGAATCGAACACCGATTGCTCCGTCCCCGATGCGGTAACCGTTACCTGTTCCTTGAGCGAGGCTATCTTTAAGGCAAAATCAAGGGTAATCTTCCCGCCCGCCGTGATGTCCACGCTCCTCGCATCGTCGGCAAAGCCCTCAAGATGGACAAGAACTGTATAACGGCCAGGTGCGATGCCGGTTAACTCGTACACGCCTTCTTCGTTCGTTTCCGTCGTTTGTTTGGTCTGGACCAGTTGGACCGTGACATTGTGAAGTGCGACATTCTTGCCATAGCTTATCCGGCCGCCAATGCTCCCCGAGGCCTGGGAAAAGCCACTGATCGCGCTAATGAGTACGACTGCTAAAATAAAAAGTATCTTTCTCATCTGAACTCCCCGGTATTCATGGACAATTTAGGTCCGAATACCAATACTCGTGTTTGAAAAACATCACAACGCGGAGTTTCCGCGTCAGTTATATTGGTCAAAGTTCAGGAGAATTCCGGAGGGTGGAGCAGAGGGTCTTTGGGCCGAAAGATCCTATCGACCAACTTATGGGAGAGCGGTGATAACTCACGCAGGCGGTCGAATGTGGCCCCGGTGTCCGCACGTTCTGTTGCAGAACCGTACGGGAAAAGATCGTGAGAGAAGTTCGGAGCTTTCTGGTCGTTCCTCTTGCCTTCGCAGCAAACGATCGTTCGGCATGGGTCGTCGTGTTCGTCCTCGCTGCTCGAGGCGACCGCGACCATACCCGTGGTGGGAGCGGCATGTGCAAAGGCAAGGCTGTGCGAGCCCCACTCGACCAGCATCACAAAAAGGAACGCCACGGCCACCACGGCGTGCGATCTTTTTGTTAATGCGATGCGTCGAACGGATGCGGACATAACGATCAAATACGCAGTCTATCAAGCCACGGTTTCAATTTTCAAGAGACAACAGCACGCTACGCTTGGCGAACGCCAAAAACCACGCTTAAAATTGAACTATCGATGAAGACCATCTATCTACTCCGTCACGCAAAATCGAGTTGGGACGATGATTCGCTTTCTGACTTTGAACGCCCACTGAATCGACGCGGGCTCGCCACGGCGCCGTTCGTGGGCGAGGTGATGGCCAGCCGCGGTTATTCGCCTTCGGCGGTAATTTCGTCGCCCGCAAAAAGGGCCGCGACGACCGCCGCTCTTGTTTGCGAAGCGGCAGGTCTCGAGGGAGATATCCGCTATGATGAACGCATCTACGAGGCGAGTCCCGGCTCGCTGACCACGGTTGTTTCCCAGCTCGACGATTCGCTCGCCTCAGCGATGATCGTCGGCCACAATCCGGGCATGGAATCGTTTATTCGGAGGCTGACCGGCGAGGTCGAACCGATGCCTACGGCCGCGTTGGCCGTTATCCAACTGAACATCGATTCCTGGAGTGAGATCGAGGCCGGTTCCGGTGTTCTGGTCGAGGTCATTCGCCCAAAGGACGAGAAGAGCACCGCGGGCGCCGCCGAATGAGCAGGGCCGAGTCTCCCGTCCATTTCCCTTCATTTAACATTCCGTTAACATTCTGTTAACACGTGCGTAAGTTTTCACACGTAGCCTGAACCCTTAGTTACGGGAAAAGGGACAAATTATGCTGCAAAATATTCTCATCATCGAAGATGATGCAGATATCGCCGAAAGTTTGCATTACAACTTCAAGCGTGAGGGCTTTCGTGTGACCGTTGCCGAATCCGCCGAAAAGGGATTACGCCTCGCTCTTGACGAAAAACAAACGCCGGCGCTTGTCATTCTTGACCTTATGCTTCCCGGAATGAGCGGTATGGAACTTTGCCGCCGTCTTCGCCGCGAGGCAACGACCGAGAACACTCCGATAATCATGTTAACGGCAAAGGCCGCCGAGACCGATAAGATCGCCGGGCTCGATATCGGTGCCGACGACTACATAGTAAAGCCCTTCTCTGTAAAGGAAGTGATAGCCCGTGTTCGGGCCGTGCTCCGGCGGGCCGAAAAAGAAGCATCGCCAAAGTATCGCGACGAACGGATTACCGTGGATTTTGAGGATATGCGTGTCGCGTGCGACGGAGAGGATGTGAAACTCACTCGCAAGGAATTCGCACTTCTCGAGCATCTCATACGCAGCCTCGGCCGGGTCGCTACACGTCAGCAGCTGCTCGATAACGTCTGGGGCTACAGCTATTTTGGCGACACAAGAACCCTCGACGTGCACATCCGCCGGCTCCGGCAGAAGATGGGCGACTGCGGTTCAAGCATTGAAACTGTAGTGGGAGTCGGTTATCGTTTCATCGGCAGTAAATGAACGCCCCTGACAGAACAACGCCGAACGCGTCCGGCCATTCGAGGAACGGTCTGCTGAGGTCACTCATCGACACGGCCCGCGAGGCCGTTTTTGTTGTCGACGATTCGATGAAGATCCGTGCCGCTAACCGGTCCGCGAGCGCGGTCTTTGGCCGCATTAACGGAAACCTCGAAGACCGCCGCCTGACCGAAGTGATCCGCGACCTTCAGCTTCACGAGGCATTTCGCGTCGCGATCGCGGATCAGGAGACCGCGGACCTTCGCCTCGATATCGGTTCGCTCGAAAAACGCACTTTTGATATCCATATTGCTCCGCTTGACATCGAGGGTAGGCGTCACGCCGTCGGTTTCTTTTACGATGTCAGCCAGGTCGAGCGACTCGAGCGCGTCCGGCAGGAATTCTTGTCCAACATCTCGCACGAGCTTCGCACCCCGTTGACATCCATAATGGCTTTTGTCGAAACGCTCGAGGACGGAGCGATCGACGATAGCGAAAACAATCGGCGGTTTCTCGGCGTGATCCGTCGGAATGCGGAGCGTATGCATATGCTCATCGCAGATATTCTCGAACTCTCGCTTATCGAATCGGGTAACGTATCTATCGAAAAAGGGCAGGTTAGACTCGCGAATCTTGTTAACGAGATCTTTGATTCACTCTCGGCAAAGGCCGAGGAGCGCGAGGTCCTGCTCATCCATAACATTTCTCCCGAGGAGCGGGTATTCGCAGATCCCGGCCGGCTCGAACAGATGCTCACTAACCTGATCGACAACGCGATCAAATTCAATCGCACCGGCGGAAGCGTCGACGTCGCTCTCGCCCGCACGCCCAACATGTCGCTCATAACGGTGGCGGACACGGGCGAGGGGATAATGGCCGAACACCTCGGCCGCATCTTCGAGCGCTTCTACCGTCTCGACCGCGGACGCACCCGCGAGGTGGGCGGAACGGGCCTCGGCCTGGCGATCGTAAAGCATCTCGCGCGCCTCCACGGCGGCGAAGTTTCGGCCGAATCCGCGCTCGGCCGCGGGACGACCTTTTGCATCGAACTCCCTGCCGGATAACGACTTGCCGCCGGCCAAAATTCCTTACTTGCCGCATTGCAATGTGTTATAATGGTTGAAACTTGAAAAGTCTCTACGGGCAAGGGCATTTCGCGTTTTTACGCGTCTTACGTCGATCTCGCTAGCGGGGCCGACCGGAGGAAAAGGCCAATGGAACTCAATATCGGTCAAAAGGTCGCATACCCAAGTCAAGGTGTATGCATGGTCGAAGGTGTCCAGAAAAAGACCGTCGGGGATCTGGCAATTCAGTTCTATTCGCTTCGCGTACTCAGCGACAATTCGATAATCTTTGTCCCGACCGCCAACGCCGAAAGCGTTGGGCTCAGGCCCGTTATCAGCTCGCTTCAATGCAAGAAACTTATCAACCGCCTTTCGGCCGATTTCGATGAGATCTCCTGCGACTGGAAGACGCGCTCGAAGGAGTTTATGCAGCAGCTCCAATCGGGCGACGTTTTCGAGGCCGCCGACGTGCTGAAGAAGCTGACGTTTTTAAGCCACGAGAAAAAGCTCTCTTTCCGCGAACAAAACCTGCTCGAAAAATCGAAGTTCCTTATCATCTCCGAGATCACTAATGCCGATGCCGCCGACGAAGAGGCCCTTCGTGCGGAGATTGATCGGCTGGTCGAAGCGGCATGCCGAAAGCACCTTCGCTCACAGCCTAAAGTGATGACCGCGGCCATCCATTGAATTTGTGGATTCGCGGGAGGGTTGCAGCCTATACTCCGCGGTTTGTTTACGCTTTCTCGTAGCTCGCCCGGACGACCGTCTTGATGTTGCCCCGAACGTGAAAATCGCCCTCGATCTCTACCCGCAGCGGGTCGCACGCAGCAACAAAATCTTCCAGTATCATGTTGATAACATGCTCGTGAAACACCTTCACGTTTCGGAACGAATTTATGTAAAGCTTCAGGCTTTTCAGCTCGATGCAGCGTTCGTTGGGGACGTATTTCAGCTTGATGACAGCGAAATCCGGAAAATCCGAAAACGGGCAGATCGCG
>JAJNPX010000384.1 GCA_021155145.1 Acidisarcina sp.
GCTTGTGGGCCTGGAATGCGATCGCCTTGAGTGCATCGTCGGTAAACTTCAACCCGATATTGTCGAACTCGAATTTACGCTGATACTGTTTGATCAGCGCATTCTTCGGTTCGGTGAGGATCTGGATCAACGCCGCCTCATCGAGCGGCTCCAGCGTACCGACGACCGGAAGGCGGCCGACAAATTCAGGGATCAGGCCGTAATGCATCAGATCCTCGGGCTCGAGCTTGGTCAGAGCCTCGTGCTGCCTCATCCTGCTGGATTTGATGTCGGCCTGAAAGCCGAGCGACTTGTTCCTCAAACGCTTTTCGACAACCTTTTCCAGACCGATGAATGCACCGCCGCAGACGAATAAGATATTGGTCGTATCGAGCTGGGTAAATTCCTGCTGCGGATGTTTTCGCCCGCCGCCGGCAGGTATGTTCGCGACCGTGCCCTCGAGTATTTTGAGCAGTGCCTGCTGTACGCCCTCGCCCGAGACGTCCCTCGTGATGGACGGATTGTCGTCCTTGCGGCAGATCTTGTCGATCTCGTCGATGTAGATGATCCCCTGCTGCGCCTTTTCGACGTCGTTGCCCGCCGACTGCAGCAGACGCAAGAGAATATTCTCGACGTCTTCGCCGACATATCCCGCTTCGGTAAGGCTCGTCGCATCCACGATACAGAATGGAACGCTGAGGACCTTTGCAAGGGTCTGCGCCAGAAGTGTTTTTCCGGTTCCCGTGGGGCCGATCAGGAGGATATTCGACTTCTGAAGTTCGATATCGGGGCGTCGCTTATTTATCTCCAGCCGTTTGTAATGCTGGTAGACCGCGACCGCGAGCCGTTTCTTCGACTCGTCCTGCCCGATCACGTATTCATCTAAAAATGCTTTTATTTCCTGCGGCTTTGGAAGATTTGTGCGGCTTGCCGATGTCTCTTGCTGCTCGTCGTCGTTGATTATCTCATTGCATATATCTATACACTCGTTACAGACATACACGCCCGGCCCGGCGATGAGTTTCTTCACATCATTTTGCGACTTGCCGCAAAATGAGCAATTCAGCAATTCTTCGGGTCTGCGAAAATTAGCCATACTTCAAATTTTGGATTTGCGATCTGGGACTTTGGTTTGCTCGACCGGTCAACAGGCCGGGAACCGACCGGATGACCCCGGACCAAAGGTCCCCGACCAAAGATCACTTGTCTCTGTGCTCAATGACCTCGTCGATCAATCCGTATTCCTTTGCCTGGATCGGCGAGAGGATACGGTCGCGTTCGACGTCCTTTTCTACCTGATCGAATGTCTGGCCGCTGTGATTCGCAATAATGCGCGAGGTCATCTCACGCATGCGAAGTATCTCCTCGGCCATGATGCGAACATCGGTCGCCTGGCCCTGCGCACCGCCCGACGGCTGGTGAATCAGAATTCGTGAATGCGGCAGCGCAAACCTCTTACCCTTTGCCCCCGCCGCCAGGAGCAGTGCACCCATCGACGCACATTGGCCGACACAGATCGTGGTGCAGTCGTTCTTGATGAACTGCATCGTGTCATAGATGGCCATTCCCGCCGTGATCGAACCGCCGGGCGAGTTTATATAGAGGTTGATGTCCCGCTCCGGATCCTCGGCTTCGAGGAAGAGAAGCTGAGCCACGATCAGATTGGCTATCTGGTCGTCGATCGGCGTACCGATAAAAATTATGCTGTCTTTAAGAAGCCGCGAGTAGATATCGAACGCACGCTCGCCGCGCGACGTTTGTTCGACAACCATTGGAACTAATGCCATATATTTCTCTCAATGAGCCTGAACACTTATGTAATGGGTGAAACGAACTCGGCTAAGTCGTAGAGGACAAGACCAATTGCAGATATTACACCCACGCCATCCATTTTCAAAACAAACTTGCCCGGGCTACTCCGCCGTCTTGGTCTTTGCTGACGATTTTTTGCCGGTCTTGGCCTCGGCCGAACCCGACTTGGCGGACTTTGCCTTTGATGCCTTCTTTGGCTTCGCTGCCTCGGGTTCGGTTTCCGTGCCCGCACCCTCCGTTTCGTCAACCCACGGGCCTTCGGTCACCTTCGCCTTCGCGACCAGGGCCTCGATCGATTTGCGGGTCTTCAGGTTATTTTCTATCGTTCCGGTGCCGCCCTGCTTTGCAAGCGATTCCCCGACCTCTTCCGGCGTGGTCCTGTAATATTCTGCCAGCTTACCGATCTCTTCGTCGATCTCTTCCGCGGTCACCTGTATGCCCTCGGCCTCGGCGATCTTGTCAAGGAGCATCGCTCCCCGCACATCGCGTTCCGCCTGCGCCCTCATTTGATGATAGGCCATCTCGATGAAGTTGTTCTCGACCTGTTCCAGATTCACACCTCGCTGCTGCAGGTCGCGGGCGAAATTATTCAAAAGGTTCCGGGCCTGATTCTCGATCAACGCATTAGGCACCTCGAAAGCATTTTCCTCTATCAGCTTCGCGATCGCGTTGTTCCGAAGGCGGGCGTCCGCGTCGGCTCCGGCATAGGTTTCCAGATCAGCCCTGAGTTTCGCACGCAGGTCGGCGAGCGATTCATAGCCTTCGTCCAGGCTCTTCGCCCATTCATCGTTAAGTTCCGGGACCTCGGAGCGCCCTACCGACCTTATCTTCGCCTTGTAATGAACGGTCTTGCCGGCAAGCGCGGGCGACGAGAACTCCTGCGGATAAGCGACCGTGAATTCCTTGTCGTCATCCTCTTTCACGCCCACGAGGTTCTCAGTGAATGCCTTTTCTATGACCTCGTCGCCTAAAACCACTTCGAGCCCTTCGGCAGTGATCGGTTCGCCGTCCGGATCGTCGTCAAATATGCCTTCGAGGTCGGCGATCACGGTGTCTCCGATCTCGGATGCACGGCCCTCGACCGGGATCAATGCAGCTTCCTCGCTGAGGCGGTTGGCGATAAGGTCCTCGACCTCGCCGTCATCGACCGGCTTGACGCGCCGCGTCACCTCGATC
>JAJNPX010000392.1 GCA_021155145.1 Acidisarcina sp.
CGTCCGACTCTCGTGCGGCGTCGAGCACGCGTTGGACCCTTACGCCATCCTCGAAAGTTGCGGCAAACTCCACTGTTTTGTCTCCGTTTCTTACTGCCGCCACGATCAGAGGGGCAAACGACATAAAGCCGCTCGGGAATCCCGATTCCGGGACGCCTTCGATCCCTAAAGCGAATTCCACAGGCACTTCGCCCCAGCTATCCTCGCCGTTCCGGGCCAGATAGACATCGCCGCGGTGGCCGATGCGGATCGCTCCCTCCGTCCCAAAGAACTCGATGCGGTTGAGGTACTCGGGCTGCTCTACCATGGATACCGACACGATGCCCGTCGCATCGTATGTAAACTCGCCATCGGCAAATCGCAGAAGCATATTGGCCTCGTCGTCGGTGGTCACCGGGCGAAGCGCCCCGGTCGGCCCGTGTCTCTGCTTGATGTGGGTCTGCAATTGACAGAACACCGACGAGATCTCGCTTCCCAAAAACCAGTTGAACGAATCGATGATGTGCGAATTGATCGCTCCGAGCGCGCCGCCGCCCTGGACCTTGTCCGACCACCAGTTCCACGGCAGGTTCGGATCGCCCCGATGCGGCGCCCGGAAATCGTATTTTGCATGGCGGATCTTTCCTATCACGCCCTCGCGGATCATCGCATATGCCCGCTGGCGGCCCGGCTGAAAGCGAAGTTCGTGGTCGATCAGGGCGAGCACATTCGCCTCTGAGGCCATCGACGCCATTTCTTCGGCTTCGGCGACATTCATCGCCATGGGCTTTTCGGCAAGTACGTTCTTGCCATTTTCCAGGGCGAAAAGCGTCATTTCCCTGTGAAATACCGGCGGTGTCGTTATGCAAACGAGGTCGACATCGGGATGAGAGGCCGTCTCACGCCAATCGGCAGTCGAGTGGCCGATTCCAAATTCGGCCGCCGCGGCCCGCGCATTTTCGAGTGTGCCGCTCGCGACGGAAACAAGCCGAGCGTCGTCGCACGCATCAAACGCCGGCATTTGAACCCGACGAGCAAAACCTGTCCCGATAAATCCGATCCCGACCGGCACTTTCATAACGCCATTATATCGAGAGATCTCCCCCGGCGCACACACACCGCGTTCGGACGGGCCACCGCAAAAAAAGTAAAGGCCGCGAAGATCGCAGCCCGAGCCTTTTCTTTGAATGATCGCCGATCTAGTTCCCGCCCATCTCCAGGCCCGGACTCGGCGCCCGCCGGCGTTTCGCTCCGAATCTCAAAAAGTGTTCGTATATCTCGCGATCTTCGTCCGAGATAGAGACGATCTCGGCCCCGACGACGTACCTTTCGGTCGATTCGTGTATCGCATCGCGCTCGTATCGGCGGCCGACGACCTGCATATGGACCTTTTCACGCGGGAGATCGATCTCTACATTTAGGACGCGGTCCTGGCCGACGAGGTAGTGTTCTTTGATCCGGATGGCAGAGACCATGAAGCCGATGCCCGTCTTGCTCATATCGACCGTCTGGCCCGACATAAAGACCCCATCTGCAGTCGATGTATGGATCGCCCGGCTCGCATCCCGCTCAAACGATATCTTGACCGGCGCCGCGTATTTTTTTCGCGGAGAATGTGACCGCTCAGCGATCAATCCGGTAAGTCTTGTAACGAGTGCCCTTATCATTAGCCAAATAAGATCAAATTATAAGTTTACATAATTTTCAAGTCAGAATAAACCTGACTTAACAGCGTGTTTACAGCGGCAACGGCTTTCCGCCGTTATCCTTACTGCTGATCCGCGGGGTCGCGCGACCGTCGGACTTCAGCATGAACGAAAGGCGGCCCGACTTTCCATAACTCTCCGGTGTGGCGGTGACCGAGTACGATCCCTTGCCTTCGTCGAGTGTCACAGAGTAGTTATAACCTGTTGATTCTGATGTCTTTACGTCATCGGGCAAGAGGCCGGCCCCGACCAGCGCGTTGATATCGGTAAATTTGCCTCCGTTCTGCACCGAAAAGGCGAGCTGGGCTTTGGCGATGCGGTCGAGCATATCGCGGGCCTCATCTTCGTGGGTCTCTATCCGGAGGGCATAGAAATAATTCTTTCCTTCTTTCTTTATCCTCGCCTCGGCCGCTTCATCGACGGTCAGTATCACCCAGATATTATCTTCTTTGCGAAGCTCGATCTGCTGTGTATCATGCCGTTCGGGATCGTCGCCAGGAAGGCTCGCGGTGACGGTCGCCTTTTCGCCCGAGACGATCTCGCCATTTATGGTCACCTCGGCCGGTATCGCGCTTGCGATGCGTTCGAAATCCACTTGAAACTCTTTCAATTCTGCATCGGTCAATCCCTCGACCGCCGGGCGCAGATTCGTCAAAAATATAGCCTCGCGAAATTTCCTCTCGCGAAGCTTGGTGTAGAACGCTCTGACGGTGTCGGCCGGGGAACCGGCCTTTATCTCGATCGAGGATGGCGGTTGGGGGTTTGAGTTGGTTTTACTTGCTGATGACGATTGGGCACTCAGGGCCGCGTTATCCGCCCTCGTCGCTTCGGCATCACAGCCGCCGCAAATTATGGCTAAAGATGTAGTGATACAGAGGAAGAAATTCGGCATCGAAAACCAACGGCTCATTAAATTGTTACCCTGTGTGTTCGAGAGAGTTTAGCAGATACCCCTTGTGGACCGGGTGCCGGGGCAAGAAACGAAAGACACGCCACCGGAAGTATAGCGTGTCTTTTCGCCAAATGTAAAACAATTTTTAGACCGGGCGGTCTATTTGCCCGATTCCTTTCTTGCGAACAGGGCCTCACGGCCGACAAAGTAGAGCAGAACGGCCAACCCTAGAAACGGGAGGAGCCCGAGCCAGTTAGAATTGTCCCCGGCAAAGAATGGATTGTTCGCCTCGGACCAAAGCTCAAAACCGCGGACGGTGTCGGCGAGAAATTCGGCCGAAAACGCCACGAGTATGCCCGCGAGGGCGCCGCCGGCAATGTAGCCTGAGGCAAGCAACACGCCGGGGCTCTTGTCGGTCTCGGCGATCATCTCTTCCTCGGTCAGGTTCCTTTCCTTGAGCTTTCTAAAGATCACCAGGTCGACCAGCCACCGCACGGAGCCGCCCACAAATATCGGGGCTGAGATCGACACCGGCAGATATATGCCTACCGCAAATGCGAGCGACGGGATACCTGCAAGCTCGAGCACCACCGAGATCATTATCCCCAATATAACAAGGCCCCAGGGCAACTCCTGGCTGAGGATGCCCTTGATGATGTAGCTCATCAGCGTGGCCTTTGGCGCCGAGTATTTGGTGACCTCGCTGCCGTCGGGCTTTTCGAGGATGTTGCCGTTGACGCCGGGATCGACGAGGTATCTGATCTCGCCATTCGACCCCACCAGATATTTGCCCGGCTGAATGCCGCCCTGGCTATCCGTCTTGTGCCAGCCGCGATACGTTTCCGCATCGGAGGCCGCCTGTGAACCCGAGAGTGTCTCCGCCGGCCCCAACGCGACGCCCGCCGGGACGACCGCACCCTTTGGAAAATTCTCCTGCACCTTGTACACGACCCTTCCCTCAGGGTTTACGAGGAACTTGCCCGCGGGCAGGTCCTTATTTTCCGGCTCTTTTTGCCCCGTGGGAACTCGATTCTCAAAGACCGTATAGCTGCCGGCCACCGGCGGCTGGATCTCTCCGCTATATGCGGGCAGGCCGGAAGGGTTGATGACGATCTCTTTGTCCTTTACCCGCGAGAATGTCGTCGGCCCGGCGTAGACGGTTCCGCTGTTGTTCAATGCAAGCAGGATCGGCCCGAGAAGTAACGCAGACGCGGTGGCCCCGACAAGTATGGCGATCTGCTGTTTTCGCGGAGTGCCGCCGACCCAAAAACCCGTCTTCAGGTCCTGTGAGGTCGTTCCGCCATTCGACGCGGCGATGCAGACGATCCCGCCGATCGAAAGCGCGGTGACAAAATATGGGTCGGGTTCCGTCCAGCCGACGAGCAGAAAAACAAGACACGTGAACAGGAGCGTCGCCACGGTCATTCCCGAAATGGGGTTCGACGAACTGCCGATCTCGCCCGTGAGCCGCGACGAAACGGTCACAAAAAGGAACCCGAAGACGATGATCAGGATCGCCCCGAGAAGGTTCATCTTGAGGGCCGGAACGAAAGTGATCACCACGATCAGCGCCAGTATGCCGGCGATAACGAACTTTATCGACAGGTCCTGATCGGTGCGCGGCAATGCCTCGCCCTCTTTGACGCCGTTGCCGCGGCGAAGGTCCGCAAGGCCGCCCTTGATGCCGTGCCAGATGACCGGGAGCGAACGGAACAGGCTGATGACGCCGCCGGCCGCGACAGCACCGGCACCGATATAGAGAATATAATCGGCCTGAATACTGTTTTTACCCTGAATGCCCATTTCAGAAATGGGCACCGTACCCGGAGCGAGGGCTTCGGTCAGCCCTGAGCCGAAATATCTGATCATCGGGATCAGGACGAGGTACGACAATGCTCCGCCAGCGAACATTATCCCTGCAATGCGCGGCCCGATGATATAGCCGACGCCGAGCAGGGCCGGGTTGTTCTCGTTCGATATCGAGCCGCCCTCGAACGGGCGCCCGAAAACCTTTGTCGGCGATTCCTTCCACGTCTTCAGCACCAGCATCAGCGAATTGAATACGAAGCCGACCGCAAAGCCGAGGCTGATGATCTTACCTCCATGCGTTGCCGAATCGCCCGCCTCGGCCGAATCGCCCGCGTGCGATGCCTCGCGTGATTCCTTTGATGCCCCGGCCATCAAGACCTGGGCGCAGGCCGTGCCTTCCGGATATTTGAGTATGCCGTGCTGGTCCTTGATCAGCGCGCGGCGAAGCGGGATCATCATCAGGATGCCGAGAGCGCCGCCGAGCACGGCAACGAGCGTGACCCGCCAAACCTCGAGATCGAAACCGAGGATGAGTATCGCGGGCATCGTCACGCCCACGCCAAAGGCGATCGATTCTCCGGCAGAGCCTGCCGTCTGTACGACGTTGTGCTCGAGGATGGTCGCATCGCGCATCCCTGCCTTGGAAAGCAGGCGGAACAGCGTGATCGAGATCACCGCGACAGGTATCGAGGCTGACACCGTCAGGCCGACCTTTAACACGAGATACAGCGACGAAGCTCCGAAGATTATTCCCAGCAGCGTCCCGACAATGAGCGGAAGCGGTGTAAGCTCGCGCAGGTTCGAAACGCTCGCAGGTATATACGGACGGAATCTCTCAAGAAATGGATTTTTCATCCTGTGGTTTCTCCTGATTGTGCCTTTTCTCACGCCCGAAGATCGGCGGCGTGATGTGTCGATGCGGCAAGATAGGGAAAGTTCTGCTTTGCAATGTAACCTGCGTCCCCAAAAAACGCAATACGACAGGCGGAAACACGAACGGTGGCCTGTGCCTTCTCGCCCACGCAAGGAATAGGGCTCGGTTAACGCCGCCTGTTCGCACGCAGCACCGGCCACACTCGCGCCCGGTCGTTTTTCGATCGTTTTTCGTCTAAACTTTCAAAAAACACTTCCGGAGAAATTCTATGAACTTCCTCTCAGCGTCCTTGCGTCTCTGCGGCTTGACCGCAATTCTCGCGATCGCGGCGTTCGCCCAGATACCAGCCCCCAAAGACACCCTCGGATTCACGCCCGGCGATGATCGGAAGCTGGCTAGCTGGGCGCAGGTGGTGGATTATTTTAAGAAGCTCGACGCCGCGAGCGACCGGATGATCTTTGAAGAGATCGGGAAGACGACGATGGGTGCACCGTTCGTTTATGCGACGGTGAGCTCGCCGAACAACCTCAAGAACCTGGCAAAATACCGGGATATCAATGATAAATTGGCAGATCCGAGGAAGATCAAAGGCGGAAACCCGACCGGTAGGGAGGGTGTTTCTTCACGCGACGCGGCGGCTA
>JAJNPX010000405.1 GCA_021155145.1 Acidisarcina sp.
GTTTTCAATCTTTTACCGTTTCCCGAATAGGCGTTATGATCAGGTAAATTCGCCTGAACCGCGTCGTTTACGACATCTCATCCAAGCCGCCAAGCACGATCGAGTGGGAGTAAGGAATGTGCGGACGATATAAGCTCACAACCGACCGAAAGAACTTAAAGCTGCATTTTCCGTGGCTCGACGAAGGTGATTACTTTGATATCCACGGCCCGATCGAGCGCGGCGAGGTCTTCCCGGGGGAGTTCATTCCCGTCATAAACAACCAGTATCGGCTCGAGGACGATTGGTGGACCATCCGCGACCGTTCGTGGGACGGAAAGATCGTGAGTGCGATAAATGCCCGGGCCGAGACGATCGATAAGGTACCGATGTTTCGCGATGCCTTCAGGTCGGACCGCGTACTGATACCGGCAAACGCTTTGTACGAGTGGCAGACGCAGCCCGACGGATCAAAGAAGCGATTCGAGATATGGTTCGACGATGAGATCTTCGCTTTTGCGGGCGTCGCGCGCGAATGCGAGATCAAGGGCGAGCCGACACGATGCACGGTCATCATCACGACGACGCCTAACGAGATATTCAAAGAGATCCATAATTCGAAACAGCGGCAAGCCGTCGTCATTCGGACGGAGGATCAAGAGAGGTGGCTCGACCCGCGTTCGAGACCCGACGAACTCAAGGAACTGCTCAAACCCCTGCCCGATTCAGCCACTCACTTCAGAGAGTCTGAGTCCTAAACGTGACCTATTTGCGTACGCCCCGCGGCCTATTTGGTCTGTCGGCGGATAGAAACACGAACAGGATAATACGCTAAAGTGTTGTCAAAGCTAATTTTATACCGGTTGGCACGCATCTTGTTTTATTCACAGTTAACGACTGCCCACCGGTGCATCTTTTTTGCATCCCGGGGGCGGAGTGGAGGAGATGCGAAAAATGGGTAGAACAAAACAAATATTTATCACATTGATGGTGATGGCGCTTACTGGCGTCATGACCGCAAATGCGCAGGTATTGACACGCGCGAACGAGAATCAGGTCCGCAATCTTTTGCAGCGGCTTGAGACGAGAACAGATACTTTCCGCACCGTGCTTGACCGCCGGATGGACAATACGCGGCTAAACGACACCGTAACGGAAGACATGATCTCAAACTATGTAGCAGAATTTGAAAATGCCACAGACGACTTGAGAAACAATTTCAACTCACGCCGGGCTACGGCCGACGACGTGACGAACGTGCTCAATTACGGCTGGTACGTTGACGATTTTATGCGCCGCAACCGAATGGGAACAGCCCCGGAGCGGCAGTGGAACCTGATCCGAAGGGATCTTGATCGGCTGTCTCAATACTACAGAGTTAGCTGGAATTGGATCCGGAACGATCCTCCCTTTCCGCAGGACCGTTGGGCAAGGCTTGATACACGTCTGACCGGTACCTATCGGCTCAACACGGCGTTGAGCGATAACGTGACCACACAGATCAATCAGCAGGTCAGCAACCGCTCGATCCGAGACCGGCAGCGTGAGAACCTGACCCGACGCCTCGGTTCGCCGACCGAACTGGCGATCGAGACGCGTGGTAATTCATTCACAATGGCGACCAATTATGGCCAGCCGGTGACGTTTACTGCCGATGGCGTGGCAAGGTCGGAAACGAATAACCGCGGTCGTACCGTTACGACCACGGTTACGGCGACGCGGTCCAGCCTGACGATAAATACGGACGGCGATCGGAGCAACGATTTCTGGGTCTCGTTCACGCCGATCGGCAACAACCGGCTTCGAATGACGCGCCGCATTTATCTTGAGAACCGTAACGAGATGATCACGGTCAACAGCGTTTACGACCGCGTGTCGGACGTAGCGCGTTTTCCGGCGGTCAATCAGCCCGGCTGGAACAACCCGCCCAACTATGGCGGCTTTTACATCCCGAACGGTACGGCGTTGACGGCCGTGCTTAGAAACCGGATCGACAGCAAGGTTTCGAAGTCGGGCGATCTGTTCACGATGGAGGTCACATCGCCCAACCAGTATCGCGGTGCGATCATCACCGGACGGCTGGTCGAGGTCGAGAGTTCGGGCCGCTTGTCGGGCCGTGCAAATCTCGTCATGGATATGAACGCCATCCAATATCGCGGCCGTACCTATAGCTTCGCAGGCATCATCAATTCGGCTCGTGAACGAGACGGAGATGTGATCCGCGTTAACAACGAAGGCACGGTGCAGGACGGCAATCAGACGACACGGACCGTGACGCGTGCCGGTATCGGTGCCGCACTTGGAGCACTTATCGGTGCGATCGCGAGCGGCGGCGACGGTGCTGCCATCGGTGCAGCGATCGGCGCGGGTGCGGGTGCAGGTTCGGTCCTGATCCAGGGCCGCGACAACCTCACGCTCGAACAGGGCACTGAGTTTTCGATCACCTCATCGGGCCCGACCAATGTTGGCTATCGAAATTAGCAGCCAGAAAGGACGTTAGACATGAGGCAGGCTTCGCGGCTTGCCTCATTTTTTTGTTTGTCCGACAATGGCGTTCAAAGGATCAGCTTTATGAAACATTTACGCAACGCCTCATATGCGGCTCTTTTGATCGCATTCTTATTTCTTGTTCCGGCCGCCGCACAGGGCGGAAAGATCGATATCAGCTATACGGTGTCGCTCGCCGATGTCAAGGCCGAGCAGTTCCATATAACGACCGATATTAAGAACATTGACCAACCCCGGCTGGAGCTTGCTCTGCCCACCTGGACACCGGGCTGGTATGTGGTCGAAAACTACGCAAAGAACCTGATCAAGTTCGAGGTGACCGACGGCAGCGGTAAGCGGCTGCAGCCCCGGATGACCCGCAAGCAGACATGGAGCGTGGACACCCGCGGTATAAAAGAGATCCGCGTAGATTACGACTACCGAGCTAACATTCTCGGGCTTAATCAGGCAAAGATCGGGAGCGATTACGCTTTCTTTACGGGGATCGAGCTGTTTCTCGAGCCAGTCGGGCATCGTAATGCGCCGAGCAGGCTCACGTTCAGGCTCCCGGCTGGATGGAAACTGCTCTCTCCGCTAAAGGAAACGCAGGATCCCGCGACCTTTATCGCAGCCGATTTCGACACGCTCGCCGATGCTCCGGCGATGATGGGAAATTTTGATATCCACGAATTTCAGGTCGAGGGGAAACCCCATTATTTCACCGCCTATCCGTCGGGTGTGTTCGACGCCGAAAAATCGAAACGCTTCACCGA
>JAJNPX010000464.1 GCA_021155145.1 Acidisarcina sp.
AAGACGGGCGAGCTATGGACGGCCGTGAACGAGCGTGATGGCCTCGGCGACGACCTAGTTCCCGATTATGCGACGAGCGTCAAAGAAGGCGGCTTTTATGGGTGGCCTTTTTCATACATAGGCCAAAATGAAGATCCGAGGCGAAAAGGCGAGAACCCTGAACTCGTAAAGAAGGCGATAGTACCCGATGTGCTTTTCACCTCACACGTCGCGGCGCTCGGCATCCAATTCTATACCGGCAAGATGTTTCCGAAGGAGTACCAGGGGGACGCATTCGTGGCGTTTCACGGTTCGTGGAACAGGGCGAAACTATCCGGATATACCGTCGTCCGGATCCCGTTCGATGAAAAAGGCAAACTGGAAGGGAACAAATACGAGAATTTTGTTTCGGGCTGGCTGCCGGACGAGAACTCAAACGAAGTGTGGGGACGACCCGTCGGCCTGCTCGTACTTCCCGATGGCTCGCTTCTCATCACCGACGATGGTGCACGCAAGATCTGGCGGGTTAGCTATGTGACAAGCCGCTGATTGAATCCGCTTAACATCTTCCTTACCTCAACAATACGATCTGCATACTCCTTATGGACCGCATCGTTGAGTAGTTGAAGGTCCCTAGCCACCAAAGCGTAGTATTCCAAGCGATTGTTCAACGCTATCGCCATGCTGATCGACTTTCCGAATTCTTGGTCGTTGGTCTTTGCACATCCTTCGGCGATAAACGCCGGGATATCGACACTGGTCTTCCTCAGAGTATTTCTTAACCCGAACAATTCTTCCTTAGGAAATTCGGTAGTAATTCGATACGTGAATAGCGCCAATTCCTGGGCTTTCTGCCATACCTTCAGATTCTTGAAATCTTGCATATTAAGTTTCGACCAGCCACCAGCTTTCAGCTATGAGCTTCCAGTCTTGCTGGTAGCTGAGAGCTAATAGCTGGAAACTGTACAAGATCCAAATGTTAAAAGGCAGGCTCCTCGTAAATTCCGTAAACGTCTCGCAACGCCACGCAGATCTCTTCCACGGTGGC
Organism: Acidisarcina sp.; assembly: GCA_021155145.1. Taxonomy (GTDB): domain Bacteria; phylum Acidobacteriota; class Blastocatellia; order Pyrinomonadales; family Pyrinomonadaceae; genus OLB17. The sequence goes on from JAJNPX010000464.1 coordinate 1,028, forward strand.
GTAGGCGGCGACGGCTTCGATGATGGCGGGCATCGTGTTTTCGTTGTCGCGGGCGGCGAGCTTTAGGCGATCGAGCGACGTAGCGACGGCGCCATTGTCGCGAGTTGCCTTTACGTGTGCGAGGCGTTCGAGCTGATGGTCGCGGACCGTTTCGTCTATCTGCAGAATATCGGTCTTGTGGATCTCGTTCTCCATCACATATTTGTTGACCCCGACGATCACTTGCTCCTTCCGTTCGACCGCTTTCTGATATTGATAGGCAGATTCCTGGATCTCACGCTGCGGGAAACCGGCCTCGATCGCCTCGACCATGCCGCCGAAGCCATCGATCTTTGCAAAATAATCCATACAGCCGTCGATCATCTTTTCGGTGAGTGATTCGACATAAAAGCTGCCGCCGAGCGGATCGACCGTGTTGGCAACGCCGGTTTCCTCGGCGATTATCTGCTGCGTGCGAAGCGAGATCAATGCGGCCTCATCGGTCGGAAGGGCGAGTGCTTCGTCATAGCTGTCGGTATGAAGGCTCTGCGTGCCGCCGAGGACGCCCGCAAGTGCCTGAATAGCGACGCGGGCGATGTTATTCAAAGGCTGCTGGACCGTGAGCGAGACGCCGGCCGTCTGCGTGTGAAAACGCATCTGCATCGTCCGCGGATTTTTTGCTCCAAACCGCTCCTTCATTGTGCGGGCCCAAACGACGCGGGCCGCACGATACTTTGCGATCTCTTCGAAGAAATCGTTGTGTGCGTTGAAAAAGAAAGACAGCCGCGGCACGAATTCATCGACGTCCATTCCGCGATCGACACCGTACTGAACGTATTCGACGCCGTCACGCAAGGTGAACGCAAGCTCCTGCAAAGCGGTCGCACCGGCCTCGCGGATGTGGTAGCCGGAGATCGAGATCGGGTTGTATTTCGGGACGTGCCTGGTCGTGTACTCGAAGGTGTCGATGACCAATTTCATCGCCGGTTTGATCGGGTAGATCCATTCCTTCTGTGCGATGTATTCCTTGAGAATGTCATTCTGCAGCGTGCCGGAGATCTTGTTGAAATCGGCCTTTTGCTTTTCGGCGACGACCAGGTACATCGCAAGGAAGATCGGTGCCGGAGCATTGATCGTCTGCGAGACAGTTACTTCATCGAGTGGAATTCCGTCAAAGAGAACCTCGAAATCGGCGAGCGACGAAACAGCGACACCACACTTGCCGACCTCGCCTTCGCTCAGCTGCGAGTCTGCATCGAGGCCCATGAGTGCAGGAAGGTCATAGGCGACGGACAATCCGGTCTGGCCGTGTTCCATCAGATACTTGAAACGTGCGTTCGTGTTCTCGGGCGACGAGAATCCGGCGAATTGCCGCATCGTCCAGAGCTTGCCGCGATAGCCGGTCGGGTGAATGCCGCGTTTGTAGGGAAACTCGCCGGGGAATCCGACGTCGATGCCTTCGCTGTCAGCCTCGGTGTAGAGCCGCTCGACGGGCTCAAGCGAGACGCCCTCGAACCTCTGCTTTCGTTCAGGAATTTTCTCGAGCACTTTGCCGAGCGTTTCGGCTTCCCAACGCTGCTTTTCTTCCTCTGCCTTGCTAACCGCTTCTTTGATCTCTGGTGTCATACGTTATAGGTGAATAAACCAGGATTTTAACATAAGCCGAACCGGGCGGAAACGCGACCGTTGAGGAGCGTGCCGGTTGAGTTGTCCAAGGCACGCTCGTCAGCACTCGTGTACCCGCCCGATCAATATTCCTTTCGGTTAAGGTCTTCGACTAAAGAGGCGTTGTCAGCGATGTAGCGAATGTCGTCTATCACCCAGCGACCGCGTTCTTTGCTCATATTCACGGCATAGAGGATGTCCGGGAGGTTACAGCCATTCGGATATTTGAAATAGACGTCGACGTTGGCGAGATCGCCTTTGACGGTGACCTGGCCGTACGAGATCGCCCGCCGATAGCTCTTGCTGTTCAGCTCGCACGTTTCATCGAGAGGCTGAAAGGGAAGCCCGTCGCCATAGTGCGGCTTGTCGGTCGAATTCTTTGCGAGATAGGCCTTTTCTCTTGCAAGTTCGTTCACTAACAGTTCATAAAGCTCAGTGCTTAACCACTGCTTGCGCGCAACGATGTTACGACGGTTGAACACCTGCGAATGCGACCGGTCGAACTCGTAGAACGCCGTTACGGCGCCCTTTGGCCCCAAGTTTTGAGTTGCAACATTGGTCGATGCGGCAGTGAGCAGCATCAAACACACCACGATCCGTGAGCGATTCAAAAACATAACACTTGACGGCCGGCGAGGCGAGATTTGCCGAGAACTCGATCGGCAATTTGCATTGGGCAGGCATTATCTTAAGATTGGGCAATGCGTGTTCTCATATATTTCGGCTTGTGTGCTCTCATCCTGGGCTCCTCAATCGGGACGGGGTGTGATTCTTCCTCTGCGCCGGGAAACTCAGCTAATGCGAACAACCCCGGTCGCAACTCGGCCGTGTCGGTCTCGAATGGGGCGAACACAAAGGCCGAAGAACTTGGGATGCTTCTAAATTTTACGTGGGAACCAGAAGACCTCGTCTGGAAGCGATCCGAAACAACGCGTTCGATCACCGCCGTGTTTCGGCTCGACGAAGAGGACGCCAAAAAGCTCTCGGATCAACTGACCGCACGGTCACCGGGGGCTCCAAAGAGCGTACAGGTAGAGCAATGGTTCCCGCCGGAATTGATCGCGGGAAGTGAGGCATCAGGCGGAACTGCCGTTGAGGGGACGGCGTTCCCCGCAGATGATTTCTATCAGCCGCCTTATTCACAGGGAACCGTCACACGTGTAACCGGCACCGATTTTTTCGTGATCGAGATCGCAGCCCGTTCATAATTCTTCATACCGCTTCAGCTTTCGATAGAGAGTCGAAAGGTCAATGCCGAGCATCTTTGCCGCGGCCACTTTGTCTTCGTTGGCCGACCGGAGGGTCTCGAGAACGTGGCGGCGCTCGACGGCCTCGAGCGTGGACTGCTCGCTCGCCTGCGACGCAGGTGTGGCCGCCGAGTTTCGAACCTTAGCGGGCAGGCTTTCGAGTCCTATCTCATCGCCGCTCAAAATGAAGGCACGCTCGATCGAATTTTCCAGTTCGCGGACGTTCCCGGGCCACGGATACGACTTGAGCGCATCCATCGCTTCGTCTGTGACCGGCTTCTGAACCGTGTTCTGGCTACCTGCCGACTTTGAAACGAAATGGCGAACGAGCGAGACAATGTCGTCCGATCGTTCGCGAAGCGGCGGCAGCGTTATCTCGATGACATTCAGGCGGTAGAAAAGGTCCTCACGGAAATTACCCGCCTCCACTTCTTTTTCGAGGTCCCGGTTCATCGCCGCAACGATGCGTGCGTCAAATTTGACCGCAGACGACGATCCGACCGGCGTAACCTCGTGCTCCTGCAACGCTCTTAGCAGGCGGACCTGCAGCGGCATCGGCATATCGCCTATCTCATCGAGAAACAGAGTGCCGCCCTCAGCCGATCGAAAGAGACCTTTCTTGTCGGCAACGGCACCGGTGAACGAGCCTTTTGTGTGGCCGAACAACTCACTTTCGAGAAGCGATTCGGGCAATGCACCACAGTTGACCGCAAGGAAGGGCTTGGCCGAGCGGCCGCT
>JAJNPX010000474.1 GCA_021155145.1 Acidisarcina sp.
CCCGAACGGTATGCAGTCGTCATTTGCGGCGGGCATAGATTTTCCGTATGTCGAGGGCCTTCGGCTCGACGAAGCAGTCCATCCGCTGACGATCCTGGCGACGGGACTCTACGGGAAACAGATGCCCAATCAGAACGGAGCGCCGATCCGCCTGGTCGTGCCGTGGAAATACGGGTTCAAAAGCATCAAGTCGATCGTCAAGATAACGCTGACCGACCGCGAGCCGCCGACAACATGGAATATCTCGGCCCCGGACGAGTACGGTTTCTATTCGAATGTGAATCCGGAGGTCGACCATCCGCGTTGGTCACAGGGCTCCGAGCGTCGGATAGGCGAATTTTCAATGCGCCCCACCCTTATGTTCAACGGCTACGCGGAGGATGTGGCCGGACTATACGCGGGCATGGACCTGCGGAAAAAGTTTTAGGCCTGGCGAGAGCGGTCTTGTCACTGTGGTAATGAACGATATTCGATTTTACAAGATCCTGGTCGCGGTGAACGCGCTGATACCTCTCGCGTTGCTTGCAGGGGACGCCTGGCGCGGACGACTTGGGGCGAACCCGATCGAGTTCTTCCTGCGGACGACGGGCGTGCTGACGCTTGTTTTCTTGATCGTTACTTTGGCCGTCACACCGCTTCGGAAAGCTTTCGGGTGGAATTCGCTGATCAAGTTTCGGCGGATGCTCGGCCTTTTCGCCTTTTTTTACGGAACGGTCCACCTGATCACCTACAGCGTTTTCGACCGGAGCCTGAGCCTGCCCGGGATCGTGGCCGACGTCATTCAGAGGCCGTTCATTGCGGTCGGTACGGGGGCGCTTCTTTTGCTAATTCCTCTTGCGGTCACGTCGACGAACGGATGGATAAAACGGCTGGGCGGCAAACGCTGGGCTAGACTCCATAGGCTGACCTATGTGGCGGCGATGCTTGGGGTCATCCATTTCTGGATGATCGTCAAATCGGACATCTTTTACCCTGTCTTGTTCGGGGTTGTGCTGGCCGGGCTGCTTGCGTATCGGCTGGTTCCGAAGCCGGCGCGTGGGCCAGGGCTCAAAACACAGGTTGGAGGTTAGGCCCTTGGTGACGCGCTCGGGTCTCTGCGTTACGGGCTTGTGCAATTAACGGCGCAGATCCTTACTCCGACGAAAATCCTGCCCTGACATCTCGACGGTGCGGCACATTTCGTAGAGGCGTGAACGCAGACGGACGCCGATGCGGTCTTCGAGCAGTTCCTCTCGGTCGGTTCTTCGCTGGTCAAGATAGTTGGTCGTAAAGATCGTGAGTTTCTGATCGTTGTAGCGGGTGTTGATGATATGGGCCATCGTATCTCTGACCCAGTCGGTCGGTTTCGACGCGCCGAGTTCGTCGAGGACGAGTATCTCGGCGTTCAGAACGGGAGCGAGCACGCCAAGTTCTGATGTCTTCGTGTTTGCGTTATACGAATCCTGGATCTCTTTCAGGAGCGAGCCGAATTCGTAGAAGAGACAGTTGAACCCGCGTTCGGTCAACCCCTTTAATATAGATACGGCGAGATGGGTCTTGCCGACCCCGACGGTTCCCATCAGAAGCAGGCCCTGGTCGACGGCCGGATATTCCATTGTCAGGCTCGTGGCGAACTTAAATGCCTTTTCCTGGCTGGGATGCTGCGGTTTGTAGTTATGAAAATGGCAATCCAGATACCGCCGCGGGAGCTTGGCACGATCCAGATGAGAGGAGTGTGAATCTTTAGTGCGGCACGCACAGACCCGGGCTCCCTTGCCGGCGACGATCTCCATTCCCGTGCCGAAACACTTATCGCATTCCCCGCCGGCCATTTGCTCTTCCGTGGGCACTGATCCGATCGAGGGTACGCGCGGTACTGCTTTTAACTTTGAATTTGAGGTTTTTGACGATGGCATTCGTTTCGGGATTCTGATTATAGCACCCTAGTCCGGCAACTCAAGTTGCATATGGGTGTGCTATATTCCAGAATTATAACGCAGTGATCGTGCATGAGTGTAATTCGTAATTTGTTGATAAGATTTCGGTTAACCGAGGCAAAAGCCGAGAGGACGCCGATCAGCGTTTTCCTTCTCGACGACGACGAACGCCGTCACCGCTGGTTTGAAAAGCGCTTCGAGGGAGATCGTCTGAGCGTGGCCGAATGTGTCAACAAGGCAAAAGAGATACTCGAGGCCGAGACGTTTGACGCGATATTTCTCGACCACGACCTGCTGCCGCATCACTATGTTTCGAACGACCACGACGATTACGCCAACACCGGATACGCGATCGCCGAATGGCTGAACGAGCGCCCCGACCTGCAGCGCGCCGCGACCATCATCGTCCATACCCGCAACGCGGACGCAGCCATCCCGATGGTGAGGAAGCTCAGAGAATCGGGACGGAATGTCGAATACTGCGCCTTTCCGATGCTGGACCTCAAGATAAAGAATTATTGGAAACGATAATTGATCGTCACGACAAAGGCTGGATAGCTCTTTGCCTATTTACTTTTGTCGGCTCGCGATCGACCCCTCCAGGTCCTTTTGAGTTTCATCGATAAGTTGTTTGAGGCCGTTCTTGAAATTCTCGTCGGTCGCATTCGCGAGGGCCTTTTTTAGCGCGGCGAGGTATGCGACTTTCAGGGCCTGTTCTTTCGGGACCTTGATGTCGGGCTCGACGCCGGTGCCTTCCCAGTTCGTCTTTGTGATCGGGTTGATCGCACGGCCGCTGGGTATGAATGCGGAGAAGTTCTCATGCAGACGCTGCATTCCGCCGGGGTGAGCGCCGCCGCCGGTCGTCTCGCCGACGATGGTCGCGCGTTTCAGGTTCTTCAGGTTGTAGGTAAATTCTTCGGCCGCCGAGAACGTGCGGTTGGCGGTGAGAATGTAGATGTCCTTGTTCGGGAACTTCACTTTCGCAAGTTCGGGCTTGGTCCAAAAGTCGTCGGTGCGGTTGGCGGGTCGAAAATACAGGCTATTGAGGTGAACCGGCTTGTCGCCAAACAGATAGCTGCTGATGAGCGCGACCATGAACGGATTGCCGCCGCCGTTCTGCCGAAGGTCGAAGATGATCGCTTCCGTGTTCTCAAGGAACTTCATCGCGGCCGCGACCGTATCGGCACCCTTCTCGTGATCGGCGAACACGTCGAATTGGATGTATCCGATGTTTCCGTCGAGGCGTTCGATCCGGTTGAATCCGTAGTTTCCACGCTTCATCATCGCCTGCCGACGTTCGATCTCCTCCTGGGTAGGCTGATCTCGCTCCGCGCGGACAGGGATCGGCTGGGCCGAGAATCGGACCCGCAGGTGTTTGTCCTTGCTGATCGCCTGTAGGTCTTCGGTCAACTTCCTGGCGAAGGCTTGTGCCGACGTTACTGAGTCGTACTCGTTCGCCGACCGGCGTTTGCGAAGGTCGGCCTCCAACTTCTTTGCGACCTCAGGGAAGACGTATGCGTCGTTCAACTCCTTGATCAAATTGTCGATCACCGTGTTTCGAACGGCGTTGTCGATGGTCTTATCGGGCTGCTGTTGCTGCTGGCCGACGGCGGGATGCGGAAATGCGATGTATGCCGCGACCGCGAGTACCGCGACCGCGAGGCCCTGCCTTAAGAACATAAGAATGCGTGCTCCTTTATATATGAAGTATCACTATCGTTTTAAGAGTCCGTTTAGTATGAGGTCGGCGACGTTCCCTGCCTTTTTCTCGATCTCTTTTCGGTCGCCGAGCTCATAAGCGCTGAGGCTATATGGAAGCAGGGCGTTTGTCGCATCGAGCATCGTGCGGCCCGCCTCGAGCGCATCCTTTGTCTTGAAAATACCTGCCGCCTTTCCCTCGGTGACGACTCGAGCAAAGATAGCGGCCTCTTCCTCAAAATACCGTTTACGGCGTTCGAGAAGCCGTGGGCGCAATTGAGCGAGGAGTTCGTTAAGGCTCTGCGAATAATGCTGAACACTGTCGAACCGAAGCATCACTCGGTCGATCAGCATTTTGCGAAGTTTTTTCTCGGGCGACGATCTGGACCGGGCGGTCGCATCGAGCGAGGCCTTGAGACGCTCGATGATCCGGTCGATGTGCGAAAGGGCGATCTCTTCCTTACTTTCGAAGTGAAGGTACACGCTTCCCTTGCCGATGCCGACCTCCTTGGCGAGGTCGTCGATCGTCATCTTCTTATATCCATAGCGAGCAAGAAGGCGGTCGGTCGCATCGAGAATAGCGTCGCGGGTGGTTCTTGGCTGTCGGGAATCTCTCATATGAATAATGACCCAAATTCAATTCTAGTCATTATTCACGCGGGAAGCAAGGCGAGCCCCGGCGTTTCTGCCGAAGGGATCAGAGCCCTGCCCGATCCCACTTTTGGATCGTCTGGACGATCAGCCCGGCAACTTTATCGGTGACCTTCTTATAGTAGAGGTCGGCTTTGGCCTGATCGAATCTCGGATAGCCCTGACCCTTTTGATAGAGGCCGATAGAGGAAGGGAAGGGCACCGCGGACCACGTTCCAGGGGCGGGATAGGGCGTTGCAAGTTCATCGTTGTATCGCTCCTGGTGGACGAGCGTCGGATCGATGGCCTGGATGAAGGCCGTTTCATTCCAGCCGGCATGGCCGCCGTCCTC
>JAJNPX010000488.1 GCA_021155145.1 Acidisarcina sp.
TCCTCTCCGCGGCTTATCCTAAGAAAGCTACCGAGATCAAGTCCTTTGGCTACCTCGGCAAGGGTTCGCATACTCACCAGACGGTGCTTCATCAAGGTCAGGTCGCCCTCGGCCGAGCCCGGATGCTCATTGTACAAAAGCTCAGCGATCGCGAGCCCTAGAACCGAATCGCCGACGAATTCCAGTGACTCGTTCTCGGCTCCGCGGATAGTCGCCTCGCTTTGCCCCTTCATTTTCTCGTGCGCCCAGGACCGATGCGTTATCGCCCTCTGCAGCAGCTCTGGCGACCGAAATGTGTGGCCGAGCAATCTCTCTAGTTTTGCGAGGCTCATCGCAGGTAGGTTCGATTTTATGCAGTAGTGTTAAAAAAAGAAAGCCGAGCGGATTTGCTCCCCGCCCGGCTCTCATCTATTCAGTCGGATCAACTGCCTGCCTACCGTTGCCGAGGCTTCCTTGCAACAGTCGCTGGTGCGGAGGTCGCCGGTGCGGCCGACGTCGTGGTCGTGGTCACCGGTTCATCCGTTACCGGCTGTACGGCACTGGTCGGGTCCGGAAGCGGTTTTGCGACCGTAGCGGCAACCCATTCGTTGACGCCCGTTTCCTTGTCAAAGCGCCGTTTGTAAAGGTTTTGAACCTCAGCAAATAAGCCTTCTTTGTACTTCTTGGCGGCCGGAGTGTCATCCTTGGCGATCGACCATGCTCGGCCATAGGCGTCCATAGCACGCTCGGTGTAGCCGTTAAAGAGAGCCACTTTCTCTTTGACCTCGGCGTCAAGCTTCAGCTTCTCTTCATCGGTCGTTGCCGTCTTGATCGCCTCGATCTTTGCGGCTATCTCGGCACCGATCGGGGCTGCCTCTGCGATGTAGTAGTCACCGATGGTCGCATATACCGGAGAATAATTCTTACGGAAGCCAGGTAACTGCGTCACTTCGTAAAGATATGGCAGTGCGGCCTTCTTATTGTTCAGACCGTAATAATTGACGTAACCCAAAGTGTAGGCGAGTTCGCTCAACGCGTCCTCCCGATTCATTTCGTGCTTGAGGGCGCCGATCGATTCCTTGCCGTCCTTGAGCTTGCGGGTAAATTTCACGCCTGCCTTGATCTGGTCGTAAAGGATCTTGGCATAGCGAATCGAATCCGCATTGTATTTGTTGTTCTTTTTGAGAACCTCTCGCGGGCCGATCACCGCCATCGGGAACATGATGTTGATGTTGTCTGGCTGCTTGGCAAGGATCGCCTTGCCGGCTGCGTACAGCTCATCGGCATTGTCGGTGTTTATAGCAGCGTCAAAACGAGCGAAAAGTGGGTTGAGATATTCTGCAAGTTCGGCGTCCGCTTGACTCTTCTCAAGTTTCGGAACCCATGGCTTAACGAAAGCGACCTGATCTTTCCAGCTCTCGCACGCACCCCACTTTTCCAAAAACTCTTTACCGGCGCTGACGGCGACCTTGAGGTCGGCCGAGCTCTTCTTGCTATAGTTCTCGGTAAATTTATTGTATACCTCCGTGGCCCCGTCGATATCGGCGCAGTTGTCCTGAGCGGTGGCCCCGGTAACCGCGATGCCCGCCACAAGGACAGCCATGCCAAAAATTCTATAAACCGTTTTCATCCTCTTACTTCCTCCGACTGAATCTAAATACACTGAATTTTCATTTCGCAGAGCCGGGAACTACACCGAGTGCTCTGCGGAAACTCTGATGTTACCCCTAAAAAAATAGTTGCAAGAATTCAGAATTTCGATCCGCTGATATAAATGCGAAATGGTGGCTCTACCGAATAAACTCGGAACGATAAATAATCACGCAATAGATGGCATTATGTCAAGGAAAACCGCTGTTTCAATGCAAAGAGCACCGGTGGCCTTGCGGCTCTCCGGTGCTCTCGAGGTCGGTTGAACCCGTGCTAGTTGTTGACGATCCGGTCCCTGCTTCCGGCGGCCTTTTTCTTGTCATACTCAATGACCACGGGCGCAAATACGGGCTGCTTTCGGGGCGTACTCTGGGTCGTCCGCTGGACGAGCTTTTTCGGAGCATCCGCTTGCTTTGCCGCGGAACCGACGATGATCACGGGCCTCGATTCGGAGGCATCAGCCAACGTTGAGGCGTCGTCATCCTCTTCTTCATCATCCCCTACGGCAACATTGTCCGCCGGCGGCGTCGGACGCAAATTCTTTAATGCCAGATATTTGTCCTGGTCTCGTCGAAGCCTTGGAGCAAGCGATCGATATACTTCTCCGGCTACCGCGGCGGCATATTTTCCGCGTTCGCTCTCCCCTCTTGTGATCACGACCACGGAGTACTGAGGATCTTCGACCGGTGCGACCGAGGCGAAAAGCCCTATCCATGACCCCTTGAAGATGCACGAACCCGTCTTACCGGCGATACCCTGGTCGTGTTCCACGCCGCGACGGGCCGTTCCATACTCGGCAGCCCCTATCATTCCGGGCAGCACGCCCTGCATCGTTTCATAGGGCACCTTCACCTCGTCTCGAAACTTCGGCCTAAAACTCGCCTTTTGATTCTGCTGCTTCACGATCTGCGGAACGACCTTTTTACCGTGATTTGCGATAGCCGAGACCATCACGGCAAGCTGCAGCGGCGTCACTTCAAAGTCATCGCCGTGAGAATAGATGCGCGGGTTCCGGTTTCCAAAGGGGAGCTTACCCGGCGTTTCGCCTTCAGCATTGATCCCGGTGCGTTCGCCTAGCCCCAGGGTCTTTGCGTAGGCGATCATTTTCTCGTTGCCGAAATTGACGCCCGTCTTCTGAAAATAAGGATTGCTGGAGCGGGCGAGAGCCATGTCCAGATCAGGGCCTGACGTCGATTCTCCGATGCCACCCTCTTCATTTATCACGCGTTCGTTCAATCCGGCGACACCCGTTACCAATTTGATCGTCGAACACGGCTTGAAGCTGTTCTTGATCGCCCAGTCCTGATTGACCATCGTCACGATCTTGCCGGTCTTGGCCTCCATCACGACCACTGTACCGGCCCTCGAACCGAGTGCATCCACCGCCGCCTTTCTGACGGCAAGGTCTTCGCCCTCTAGGTTGTCTTTCAGGATGTTTTCCGCGGTCTGGGTCTTTAGCCCTCTTTCAAACGCGATCTTGCGTTCGCGGGCTATCCTTGCCGCCTCTTCGCGACGCTTTTGTTCCGCGATCGCTGCCCGCCGGCGAGCCTCTTCCGCCTTTTTCCGTGCGGCCTCGGCTCGGCGTTCTTTCGCCGTCATTCTTTTATCCGGCTTCTTTGAATTCTTTGAATTCTTATCGCGTGCGGTTTGTCTGGTATTCTTTGACGTTGCGGCCGACCTATTTTTCGACGATCTTGAGGACGTCTTTGCCGTTGACTTCTTTGGGTCCTGCCTGGTCGATCGCTTCGCGGTTGTCTCTTTCCGGCCCGTTTTTCGGGCATCTTTCGCCGTTGCTGTCGGCTTCTTAGCTACGGTCTTCTTTGCGGGGGTGGCAGTGGTCTTCTTTTTCGTCTGAGCTTGGAGGCCGGTCGAAAACAGGAGAGCGGCGAAAACAAGCATTAGGAACGTTTTCGCAAAACGCTTTTCGGGCAGGATAAACTTCATTCTTTACCTCAGCTTGACTGATTATTTTGTGTGAATGTCGAGGAGACCTTCGAGCGGTTGCGGCGAACAACTACATTGACCGCTCGGCTTTGAACCAAAGCTAAATCAGAATATAACATTGAGTAACTTTAGGCGCAAGCTTATTTGATCGCATCCATAACCAAAACTTAATGATTGAATTTTTTGGGACATTTCGCGGGCGGCTTCTGCTGATCCTGGCTTTTTTGATCATCGCCACTCTGGCTGTTCAATATTATCTGAACTTGCTCACCCAAAAGGAGAACGATCTCAGGCGCGAGGTACAGGTGCAGACCCTCGTAGCGGGGTTTGCCCTCGGAGTCAGCGGCATCACCTCGACCGAATACCTTCTCGACCTGATCAATGTCCCTGGACAGACGTTCCTTGACGAACATTCCCGCGAACGGATCCGCGACATCATAATCATTGATAACGACTGGCAAATAACGGATAGCTTGAACCCCGAACTCCTCCCGACCGAGGCTCCTGACGGGACCACCGCCTACCGCAAACTCGACCAACTGACCAACCTTCCCCCTTTGAAGGAAGGCTCGCGCCTCGGCCCTGATCTGGAACACTTCCCGAACAAGGGCGCCGGCTCGGACACTGAGACCGACGACGAGGCTCACGCGATCCCGATCGAGACCAGCAAAGGGCGTTGGTATATACTTGTGTTGCTTCGAAACGAAAAGGGCGAGGCCGAAAGGCGTGCCGCTCAGCCCCTGCTTGCCACGCTTGGCATTCTTCTCATCTCCACCCTCGTCACTATCGTCCTGGTCTGGCGCTTCACGCGTCCGATCGCGAATCTTTCGAATGCCGCCCGCGAGATCGCAGCCGGCAATTTGACGGTTCGCGTGCCGCGGTCCGACAGCTCAGACGAGATGGGGCAACTTGCCCAGAATTTCAACGAAATGACGGCCGAGCTCGAAAAGACGCGGGAACTCGAGGCCCAGCTGCAACAAGCTGAAAAGAGCGCCGTGATCGGACGCCTTGGGTCTGCAATAGCCCATGAGATAAGGAATCCGCTCAACTATATCAATCTGACCCTCGACCATTTACGGTCGAAATTCTCTCCCGAGGTTCCGGAGCAAAAGGAGACCTTCGAAAAGCTGACCTCTCAATTAAAGTCCGAGGTAGCTCGGATCAACCAGCAAATATCGGACTTTCTCAACTACTCGCGGCCTGCGAACGTCGAGCTTCGGCCGATCAATGCCCGGGAGGTTGTCGAGAATTCCCTGCATATCGTGGAAGCTCAGGCGGCCGAAAACAATATCAAGATCGCTGTGGTCGAGCATGAGGATGTGCCTGAGATAATGGGCGACCCCGAATTCCTTCGGTCCGTTTTCAACAATCTTTTCATCAATGCCGTGCAGGCGATGGGAGGTGCGGGCGGAATCCTGAACGTAAAAATAACGCCTGAAAACGGCTTTGTTCGATTCGAGGTGTCAGATACTGGTGACGGTATCCCAGAGGACAACCTGGCCAAGATCTTCGAACCTTACTTCTCGACAAAAGAAACAGGCACCGGATTAGGCCTAGCGATCGTCCAAAAGATCGTCGACACTCACGATGGGTCGATAGAAGTTGAATCGGCCGACGGTAAAGGAACCACATTTACGGTACGATTACCAAGGTCTCGGGCATAGAAACTATTCGGCCCGAGTCCGGGGTAGGACCGCGGCGCAGGACGCCAGCGTAATAAGATCTTATGGCAAGAAAATCGATACTCGTCGTCGATGACGAGAAGAATCAAAGGGAAATATTAGAGACGATCCTCTCGAGCGAGGGTTACGACGTGACCACTGCCAGTTCCGGCGAGGCAGCGATGAAGTTCGTCCAATCGCGGCGTTTCGATCTGGTCTTGACCGATCTGAAGATGACCGGGATGTCGGGCCTTGACCTGCTCAAGGAACTGACCAATTTCGACAAATCGATCATTGTGATCTTGCTTACGGCCCACGGTTCGGT
>JAJNPX010000019.1 GCA_021155145.1 Acidisarcina sp.
CGTTTCACCGAACTTTTGCGGAGAGCCCTTACAGCGGCGGACGCCACCTGGAACGCCTTCGCTACGTCGAATTCGTCCCTCTTACCGGCGCCGATGAGCAGCACACGCTCCTCTTTATTTGCCTTTGCGGCCACCCCGTGAATAAGGGACGACTGGAAGTCTTTCCCGTAGATTTCCGCGTTATCCATTGCGTCGTCGAAGACGAACGGAAATCGGCTCCTCACGTGAGCAAGTTCTGGAAGGCCTCGATCGTCATCTTCAAAGATCGGAACGATCAGAAGCTCAGTGAGGCCGGTACTCGGGTCAAACGGGGCGTCATTTATCTTCATTTACTTCTATTTTCCTTTCGGTGCGTGATTCAAGAGTTTTCTCTTAAGAGAAAAACGAATTTTACCTAAGTTTTCTCTTAGAGTAAAATCGAATTATCGCTTATCGGAGGCATAAATTACCGTGGCTGAGGCTGTAACTGGGAACGAAATGCAAAAAATGGAAGAGTTGTTAGCTGGTAGGATCGGCCGTAGGGTCGAACTTCACTGCGGTAGCGTATCGCTGAAAGGTGAGGTCCTCCTGGTCGGGGACGGAATCGTGCATCTGGACTGCGATCCTTCGCCCGCGTTCGTCGCCATAAAGTACGTGTCCGCATTCATTGAGGGCGACGAAGGCGGTAGAGATCCTATCGGCATTGGCCTCCGACACAACAGCCCAGAGCCGCTTTAGACCGCAGCGATACCTGTAGCCTTTAAGAGGCGCGAGGAAAGGACAAAAGAATGGATAGCTAGACGTTTGGGCGGGTTGCCAGCTAAGCTAGACTTCGACCAGCCGCTCAAATGCTTTTCTCGCTTACGAGCGGGTTGACGAGGTGCAAAGCCTCGCCGGAAAAGACGCCCGCATTTCTGTGGACGTCTTTTCTTGAGTTCGAAGGTCTTCTTGTCTTCACCTGGACTATAACTGAGAGGATATGACAAAACATATAGTCTGGGTTTTCTTCGCGGCGTCAATCAGCTAACTCATGCCGTAACGATCGCCTTTGGGATCGAAGGGTTCCGGTACGGACTTTTTCCGATCCGGCGTTGTAGTCGTCAGTGATTCGTGATACTTTCAGGCGGGTTCTAATGCTTCCCTTCTTGCATCTTCGCTTAGCCGGCCGCATCCAGTGCCCACCGTGTTCCCCATTATTTGACCCGCATCTGCAATTGTGACGCGTAGTGGTTCAGAGCCGCATCCGCCCGGCAGCAAATTTCCAACCGCAATGCGTTTAAGGTGAGACAAATGAAACGATCGGCCTTGTTGTCTATTATTATTATTTCTGTCCTCTCGCTCGGAGCATCGGTCCAGACTTCGGAAACCTTCGATATCGCTACGTTTCAAGCGCCGCGAAACTGGAACAAGAAAACCAGCGTGGACTCCGTTCAGATGTCTACGGAAGACAAGGCAAATGGCACGTATTGCCTGATAACCCTGTTGAGATCGCTTCCCGGCGTGGGCACATCGCGGCAAAATTTCGACGCCGCATGGCAGACGGTTGTGAAGGAAGCCGTAAATGTTGCAGCCGCGCCGCAGATGGCTCCCACCGGCAGCTCGCCGGAGTGGAAGACGGAGATGGGGTTTGCTCCGTTCGAGAAGGACGGAGAGAAAGGAATGGCAGTGCTCGCGACGATAAGCGGCTACGGCAAGATGGTAAACGTTTTCGTTCTTACCAATACCCCGGCACACGAACCGGCGATCACCGCGTTCTTGGAATCGATCAGCCTAAAGAAACCGGTCGCTGAAAATATCGTTACGCCTAAGACTGGACCTGCCGCCGCTTCGCCTGCGGCCGTTGCAAGCGGCTACGCTTTTACGACGACCAACTTTGATGACGGCTGGACAAGCACCGTTCAGGAAGACTGGGTTCACGTGTCTAAAGGGAATATCAGGATCTTGATCCATCACACTAATAAACAAGCGGATGCCTACAATTCCGTTGTTATGAACGGCCTTAAGAATGCCTGGGACGTCCTTGTCGCACCGCGTTACAGGTCGGCGCGCGATCTTGAATTCAAACCCCTGACAGGATGGCAAGCCATCGAATTCGCCGAAGGCGAGCTGGTCGAAGCCGGGACCGGCCGCACGGTGCACGTCGTTTTGTTCAAAATGAACTATTCGAATGGCTCCGGACGGTATTTGGAATTCATCACCGCAAACAAGGCCGCTTTTGAACAGGAGTTCGGCCCTTATCATGAAACGACGTACGGATGGGAAAAGATGGAGAAGATGGCGACCTACAACAAGTTTGCGATCTCCGCTGCCGATCTGAAGGGCAAATGGACGAACGATTTTTCCGGATCGCTCTCCTATGTGAACGCATACACCGGAGCGAGCGCGGGAACGTCGTCGCACGCTTCCATCGAGAATTTCGCCTTTGGCCCCGGCGGTACCTACAAATGGGACCTGGGCGTCGCGAGCGGGCAGGTCGGTTCGATAAAGTTTCAGAGCGTGAAGGCCGCCGGCCGCGTTAGCGTGCCGAACACCTGGCAGATCACGTTCTCGGACATCGAAGGCAGGCCAAGGACGTACTCCGCCTCGTTTTCCGCCGTCAAGGGCGGCCGAATTTTATGGCTCGACGGCAAGGCATACGGCAAGCTCGACTAGCCGCTCACGAAGAGCAAGCAGGCCCGGCCGTCAAGGGAGATGATATGTCAACGAAAAATCTGGTGATCGTCGGGCTGATATTTTTGGCGGTCTCGCTGGCTTGTAAATCGTTTATCCCTGGAAGGTTCAACGGCGCAGCGACAGTACCAACCGTAGATTTCACTGCGGTCGGAAAGCCGCTGAACGTAACGGTACTGCTCGATCGGACACGAACGGCGAACAGCAAGATCACGAAGGCAGGCGGCACCGTCTCGCTTACCTCAGCGGACGGCAGCAAGTTCACGCTTGACGTTCCGGCAAACGCTCTCGATACCGAAACGGAAATTGTAATGACCGCCGTCAAAACGCTCGACGGCTCTCCGCTAAAGAACAACGCGCCGACGGCTGTTCAGCTCGAACCATCGGGCCTCTTCTTCAAGGAACTCGTAACCCTGACCATCGTTCCCGCAAAGGAGATCCCGATCAAAGATCAGATCATCTTCGGCTACGAGGGCGAAGGCGAAGATTATCACCTCGCCCTGATCGATCCGAAAAGCAAAGAGATCAGGATCAAGCTGATTGAATTCAGCGGAGCCGGCGTCGGCAGCGGTCCCGAGTCCGTATGGGCGGGACATCTGCAGATCCAGGCCGAGGCCGCCCGTTCGCGATTGACTCAAAAGTTGAGCGAAGTGCTTCAGGCCGAACGCATAAGGCAGCTGCTCGGCGAAGAATCCGACAGCGAAGACGCGTCCGGTCGCGTGAAATCACTGCTCGAACAGTATGAAGATCAGGTGATCCTAAAGGAACGGGCGGCCGCCGAATTGGATTGCCAGTTTGCTCGTAAAGCGATCGAGGACATCATCGGTCTAGAAAGGCAGCGGCAATTGCTCGGTTACGAGCCGCGCGCAGACCTTTCGGAACGGATCAAAAAGCTCGTTGAGATCGGCGAAAAATGTCGGAAGGCGTTCCGAGTAAACGGGCAAAGCCATGGTGCATCGTTCAAGGGCGAAATATGCGGGCTAGATAAGCCGTTTACCATTAACGTTGATTCGAAAACAGGTTCCTGGCCAATGAAATTCACGCCCACAAGCCCGATCGCCGGAACAATGGAAGGCAGTTATTCGTCCGATGGATGCGCGTTAACAGGCGGCGGCCCATATTCCGTCACTCTCAACGAAGACGGGTCTGGCACGCTCGAATTCACCTACAACTCCACCGCAAGGTGCCCATTCGGCAGCATAAAAACCAGCAAGACCTCAACACTGCCGCTGACCCCGGCCCCGGATCTCTTTTGTGAACAGTAAAAACAGCGTCGCTACGGGTTCTGAAACCGAAGCTCTGATTGAGAAACTTTTCCGAAGAATGTTCCTATCGTGAGCCGGACCTCGTTTACCTATATGGACATCCAGATTCGGTTTGGCGTTGTTTCGAAGCCAGTCCTTACGATCTGAACATTGTGCGATCTGTGGATGATCCGGCAAGCGGCTCCCGCTCTCCATGGTAGACCCCGTTTCGGTTGTCCCTGGGGACAACTCTTGATGTAACGAAAATAAGCCGCGCGCTTGAATGTGTGGAATTCGTTGCTACTTTTCTTTTCGCTTTTTTCGGGCGACGTAAACGAAGTTGGTGCTCACCGCCGAAGTGTAAGGGTTGGAGAATTCGATCCTGTGAGTATCCACTGACTCAAATGCTGTTTCCATAAGAAGTTTGACCCGCTCCGGGATCTGGTCATTCGACCAGAGCGTGAATGCCCCGCCACGCTTGAGTTGATCACTGACAGCCTTGAAGCCTTCCGCGCCGTAGAACGATCTGTTTTTCTGGTCGAGCACGAAATCGGGTGAATGATCGATGTCGAGAAGAACCGCGTCGAATTTCCTGGAGCTGTTCGATACGTCAAAGCCAGAGTGAACCATCTCGAAAAAATCACCCTGCCGCAGTTCGCATCGCTCGTCACGGGACACGACCTCGCCCATAGGGACCAGGCCCGTTCGGTGCCATTCAATTACTTCCTGAAATAGGTCTATTACCAGGAGGCTCTGTACCCTTTTGTTCTCCAAAGCGGCCGCCGCGGTATAGCCAAGTCCGAGGCCGCCAACCACAACCTCCAATTCACCCTCGAGTCCGGCCAGCCCAAGCCGTGCAAGGGCCTCCTCGCTCTCGGTGAAGAGGCTCGACATCAAATACTCGTCACCGAGTTTGACCTCAAATACCTCCACGTTACCTTGAAGCGGCTCGGTCCTGCGTCGGAGCGTGAGATCGCCCAGTGGCGTTGCGTGATAAGCGAGTTCTCTAATTGTCATTAATTGTAAAATTTTAATCTCGAGTGTTTGTGGGCTGGGTCGTTAAGGTTCGCCAGCCGTAATATTTTACCCTAAGAGAAAATTCCATTTTACAATGTTTCTTCGATGTCGTACCCCAAAGAAAAATGACCACTAGAATCGAGATCGGTGCAGTTCCGATTAAGCGATTTAACGAACCCTGGTCCGTTTGATCGTTTTGGGCGATTCCTTGCCCATTTTGTCGTTTCTACCCGGGCGGGACGCGGTACTTGTCTTTTGCCTTGCTACGCCTTCTCTCTCCTTGCTCGCCGGTCTCGTCTCGGCCGGAACGAAGACAAGCAGATCACCCGGCTGACATTCAAGAGCCTTACAGAGCCGTCCGAGCGTTTCCATGCTTATCTTTTCGATCTTGCTTTTCCAGAAACGGGAAGCCACGGCGGGTGAGAGTTCCGCTGCGAGCTGTAACCGGTGCGCGTTCTGGATGCCGCGTTCTTTAGCGATTTCTTTTATCCGAATTTCTATCATTAAGTTCATTCCTTTAGTGAAATGGGATATCTGCGAGTTTACAAGATTTTCTCTTAGGGTAAAATCACACTTTGCAAATATTTTCTCTTAAGGTAAAATTCTTTTTTGGTCATTGTGGATAATTGTTCACCATCTCGCAACCCACCGACAACTATCCGTTGTCGCAAAACGATCCGAACGCAAGACCAAAACAGATTCGACCGCAAATGGTTTCCGGCCTAAGGAGCCAAGAAGCAAGGCACACGAACGAAATGCCCGGGTTGTGGTAATGAGAATCGTTACAGCAAGAGTGCAATTGCAGTGGGCAAACTCGCTGCAGAGCCTCCGCCGCCGGCAACCCAGTAGGTGATGAGCAGTAGTTATGAACAGGGCAATATCCTGCAGCACCCTTTGTTCGGGCGGGGCGAGATCGCGGGGCTTATCAGGTCCGAAAAGATGGAGGTTCTTTTTCGGGACCGGCTGAGATGCCTCGTTCACAGCCGACCAGCAGCTTCGAAATAAGGATACGGAAGCAATAATGATATGAGTGAATATCTAACGGTATCAGGAAGGACCCACACGGGCTTAGTGAGGGAAAACAACGAGGATGCACTTATCCTCGCGGATCTAAGCCGGGCGTCGTCTATCCGTGATAATTTTGCTTGGCACCGGTCGCAGATAGGAGAAAACGGACTGCTGCTCGCGATCGCGGACGGCATGGGCGGTGCAAATGGCGGCGGGGACGCCAGCGATATGACCGTCAACCTGCTTTATGACTACTTGCAAAGACTTGACCGGATCGATTCGGCCGGACTTCACGATGCAATAGTTTTCACGAACGAGACCGTATTCGCAAAGGCCGAAGCGAACGCCGAGTTGAAGGGAATGGGAGCGACCTTGACCGCCATGGTGGTCAACAACGGAACTGCGTTGATCGCGCACATTGGCGACACGCGTGCCTATCTCCTTCGCGGTGACGATATAATAAGGCTGACCAAGGATCATTCTTTGGTGCAAAGTCTCGTAGATGCCGGAGTGATGACCGCGGCAGACGCCGAGACATCGAATAAACGAAATATCCTGTTAAGCGCTATCGGTCACTCCGGCAAGCTCGAGCCGGACCTGGCGACTATCGATCTGGAACCTGAGGATCAGCTCTTGATCTGCTCGGACGGCAGATCTGGACCGGTGAGGGATTTCGAAGTTAAGAACGTACTCAAGCTAATGCTTACCACTGAGGAAAAGTGTGAACGATTTATTCAGATCGCAAACGAGCGCGGAGGAAGCGATAACGTGACCGTGATCGTTGTGCGATACCATCGCGATAACTTTGTGGAGGTCACCGAGGAAATGCCCTCTACAAAGAGGTTCCCGAACGAGCTCTTTTAGATTCCTAATCGTATGAACCTGAGCGAACAAGAAAAATACCGGCCGATCATAGAAGGAAAGATTACCGAACTGAAAAAAGTTCTTTCGGA
>JAJNPX010000021.1 GCA_021155145.1 Acidisarcina sp.
ATAGGCGGAAACTTTGCCGCTGCTTCGCCGGACACCGCGGCGGTTGACGCCGCTTTGCGCAATTGCGATCTCACAGTGCAGGTGATAACTAAACTCAATCGCACCGCGCTTACGCCGGGGAAAGTGTCATTGATCCTACCGTGCCTCGGGCGTTCGGAGAATGACGTCCAGGCGAGCGGAGAGCAGTTCGTATCGACCGAGAGTACGATGCTGAATGTACAGATGTCGAAGGGGATCTTCGCACCCGCGTCCGAGCACCTTCGAAGCGAACCGTGGATCGTCTGCCAGCTTGCGAAAGCGACCCTCGGGACACGGACGACGGTCGATTGGGACGCCATGGCTGCGGACTATGACAATATTCGCGATGCGGTCTCGCGGGTCGTTTCGGGGTGTGAGAACTATAACGAACGCATTCGGACGAAGACCGGCTTCTATATGCCAAATCCGCCGCATCGCGGTGAATTTACCACACTGTCTGGAAAGGCCCTTTTCAAGCCGGGCAAGCTCGAAACGATCGTTCTGCCGCCCGGACGGCTCCTTATGACTACCATCCGCTCGCATGACCAGTTCAACACCACGATCTACGACGTAAACGACCGTTATCGCGGCATCCACGGTTCGCGTCGGGTGATCTTTATGAACGAGATGGACATCCAAGATCTTGGACTTGAAGAAGGGCAGAACGTCGAGATCAACAGCTACTGGGAAGACGGCGAACGGCGGATCAGCGGGTTTTCGGTCGTTCGCTATCCGATCCCGCGCGACTGTTGTGCGACATATTTCCCAGAGGCCAATCCGCTCGTGCCGCTCGGATCCGCCGCCAGGCGAAGCGGAACGCCGACGTCCAAGTGCGTGATCGTATCGGTGCATGCTGCTGAATGATAGAGGTGAGACCGTACATCCTGATCGGGGGGAGGTCGTCGCGGTTCGGCAGGGATAAGGCTACTTATGAATTCGAGGGGGAAATGCTTGCCGCCCGTGCCGCGCGGATCGCGGAGACCGCATTTGAGGGCATCGCAGCGAAGTTTGTTTCCCGGACGAACGGCAATTTTCTCGACCGCGCCATGATCGCAGATGTCTATCCGGGACGCGGTGCGGCGGGCGCGATCCATGCGGCCCTTGCGGATGCATCGACCGGATGGATATTCGTTCTCGCCTGCGATCTTCCTTTGGTTACGCCGGAATTTATACGGGCTCTATATAAGATGGTCGACGATGAGCATGGATGCGTCGTTCCAGTCCAACCCGATGGAAGGTGGCAGCCGCTTTGTGCATTCTACCAAGCCAAAATATGCCTTCAGACATTCGAGAATGCCGTAGCGCTCAACGGCAAGCATCCGTCGCTGAGGACTATCGCTGCCGCCGACAGGCCGAGCGTCGTCGAGTTTGCTGATTATGCATACCTCGCTAATTCGGCCAACCTGCTCAAGAACCTGAACACCTTTAGCGATCTCGCGGACATCTAATTTTGTTTGAATGGGCCGTATGGCAGAATAGAAAGTAATGGATCTGATCCTGGATAAGTTTCACGAGGAATGCGGCGTCTTCGGCATATTTGGGCACGAGGAGGCATCTACACTTACGCAATTGGGCCTATTTGCACAGCAGCATCGCGGGCAGGAAGCATGCGGTATAGTTTCGAGCGATTCACGCGAACTCCATCAGTTTCGTTCGCAGGGATTGGTCGCCGATGTACTAAGCGAGGAGGTGCTGAATCGGTTGACGGGTTCGAGCGCCATCGGCCACACGCGTTATTCGACGACCGGACGAAACACGATAAAAGAAGTCCAGCCGTTTGCCGTGACCTGCCAACATGGCGAGATCGCGGTCTGCCATAACGGCAATCTTCCTTTTGCCGAGGCAAGACGAAGAGAACTCGAGAAGGATGGGGCTATCTTCTCGTCAACCTCCGATACTGAGACCATTCTGCACAGCATCGCCCGAACATCCGCAAAGACGGTGGTTGATGCAGTAGAAATTGTATTGCGGGAAACAGAGGGAGCGTTCTCACTACTTTTTCTTACGCCGAGCTCGTTGATCGCGGTACGCGACCCGCGCGGGTTTCGGCCGCTCAATCTTGGACGGCTCGGTGATGCGTGGTGCATTGCATCCGAAACGTGTGCCTTTGATCTGATCGATGCCGAGTATGTTCGAGAGATCGAACCGGGCGAGATGGTGATAATAGACGCTGAGGGTTTGACGGTACGCCGTCCGTTCTCGGAAAAGAAGAAGGCGGTGTGTACGTTCGAACACGTTTATTTTTCGCGGCCCGACTCGATAATTTTTGGCCGCTCGGTAAACGAATCGCGTCATAAAATGGGCAAACAGCTTGCGATAGAGCATCCGGTCAATGCCGACATCGTCGTGCCGGTACCCGATTCAGGAGTTGCGGCGGCCATCGGGTTTGCCAAGCAGTCGGGCATAAATTATCGCCAGGGCATCATCAGGAACCATTATGTCGGCCGCACTTTCATCGAGCCGTCGCAGTCGATCCGGTCGTTTGGCGTTAGGCTGAAGCTAAATCCGGTAAAGGACCTGATCAGCGGCCAGCGCGTCGTGCTCGTGGATGATTCGATCGTGCGGGGCACTACATCGAAGAAGATCGTCGAGATGGTCCGCGAAGCGGGGGCGACCGAGGTACACATCCGGATCTCATGCCCGCCTACGACGCACTCCTGCTATTACGGAGTGGATACGCCGCACAGGCAGGACCTGATAGCTTCGCGGATGACGAACGAAGAGGTCCGCAAATATATTGGTGCCGACAGCCTTGGCTATCTATCGCTAGGTGGAATGTTGGAAGCGGTCGGCATCGACGCCGAAAGCTCCTGCAACGCCTGCTGGACCGGCAAGTATCCTACACTACTGGCAACCGGGGTGTCCGCCTAGAGCAAGTTCTGGTTCTTGGTTAATTTGCGCGCCTTCGGCCGCGGGGCCTCACGGGTCGCTCGAGGATTCGGATCGAACGCTCGAGGCCAGGCATTGACCGCTTCATGAACCGCACGATCTCGCCCAGGGACGGATCGTCGCCATAGGCCTCAATAAATCTGTTGGCGGCCGAGAGCGCCGTTCGTTTGCTATTAAGGTCGTTTTGCGAGAAGGTCATCGCAAACGTGTTATAGAGATACTCTTGCTCGCGTTGTCTAAGTCTCGCCTCGCGTTCGTTTTCAGGAACCGCATCGCGGATCGCGGCAATTAGCTCGTCACTGGCGTCACGAAGCCGTAGCGACCACTCCTCTTCCCGGCTCAGGACAAAATCTACACCGCGCGACCGGACGGCTTGTATGAGCGTCTGATTGGTACGGCGAATCTCTTCTTCGGAGTCGAATGCCGGGCGAAATGCCCTGCGAATATCTGCTCTTGACACGGGCCGAACTAAGTCGTCCGCCGGCTGCGAAGAGGCCCGAGCGGCAAATAGGATGCTAACCAACCCGGCAAAAAGTAAGATCCGGAAGCCCATCATTCTCCCTGATAGTGTCAAGAATAGCACGAAATATTGGGGGAAGCGGCGAACTCTCGCGGCCCATCTCCTGACAACTATTGGATTCTCATTTACATCAAATTGTTGTAAACTTGCCTTCCACTTTCTTTCAAATGGAAATGGAAGTATGTCCCGTTAAAGCGGGCAAATGCCTTTTGGGGGCGACAGGCTTCGACAGGGGCTTGTATAGATCTTTGGATGCACGTCGGGCTTTTTGTAGGTGAGCTCGTTAAAAAAACTTGCAAAACACAAATGCTAATCAAGAATTAGCTCTTGCTGCCTAACTAACGTTAGCTACAGCAATGTCTTACCGGAAGTCCGTCTGATGCGACCGGATAAGGCATAACTCAGTTCAGGCTCGGGCACGTCCACCGCCTGCGGACGCGTCTTAAATGTTAGTCAGGCTGGCTTTCGACAGGGTTCGCCGTTTTGCTTACCTGCCGAAAGCGAGAAACAAGCAAAGCGGCTAAACGTGTAGATTTCACTGGTCGCAACCTTTGGATGCGGGTTCGATTCCCGCCGCCTCCACCACCTATTTCTCTACAGATCTTCTTAGCCGCCGTGTCGCATGAACAGCCGGGGCTAGAGAATCCTTTTACGTTTATTCGTTTCTATCCAACGAGCTGTTTTCTCAAATGATCCACGACCTCGCAATGTTCTTTCTGCGGGCTAAAGAGGATCAACTCGGCATCTTTTGCGACTCTTACGGTGTGTCCCGGCGGCCAGTAAAAGAGGTCGCCGCCGTTTATTGTTTCTTCTTTTCCGTCCGAATAGGTAACGGTCACCTCACCTTCGGATAAAAATCCCCAATGCGGCGATTGGCATAGGTCGCCTTCCAGCCCTTTCAAAAGAGGAGCGATATCGGTACCTGCACCGAGCGAGAAATACTCTCCTGCCATTTTGCCGTATCCAGTTGCATCACCAAAGTCCCACTCCTGCCGAGCTATTGCTCCGGGTACGTTGATTCTCTCTGGAACATTGTTCTTTGCAATATGCATCTCGGTTCTCCTTGATTTCGTCAACTACAATAATCGCATAACTGCTCATCAGCGGCGAAATTCAAGTGAATCGGCTAAACGTGTAGATTTCACTAGTCGCAACCTTTGGATGCGGGTTCGATCCCCGCCGCCTCCACCAACGCTCATACGAACCGGGATTTCAGTATTCTTAGAAGTTCCTAAAGCAGATCAATGCAGATCAATAATGAAAAGGAGGCCGCCTTATAAGACCGCC
>JAJNPX010000034.1 GCA_021155145.1 Acidisarcina sp.
AACCGGCATCCTTCAGCATCACCGGGGCGACCTCGCCGGTGTGGGCCCCGAAATCGTTCTGTACGGAGCAATCCTGGGCCGCGACCATTATATTGGAGCCTTCGAGCCGATCTGAGACGCTCTTTATCGCTGTGAATACGGGAGCGATCACCACTTCACAATGATTGGCGTTCGATACCAAGGGCTTGAGCGCCAATGCCGTGTCAACCGCTTCACCGAGCAGCTTGTACATTTTCCAGTTTCCGGCAATTATGGGTTTTCGCATTTTACTTGTCATCCAGTGCAGCCACGCCAGGCAATTCATCTCCAGCCAAAAATTCAAGAGTAGCGCCGCCGCCGGTGGAAATATGTGAGATCTTGTCCGCGAGTCCGGCCTGATTAACGGCCGCGACCGAATCACCGCCCCCGACGATGGATGTCGCGCCATTTGCGGTGGCTTCGGCGACGGCATTGGCGATCGCGAGCGTCCCTTCGTCAAAAGGCTTCTCCTCAAACATTCCCATCGGGCCGTTCCAGACGATAGTCTTCGCTCCTTCGAGGGCCTGAGCGAACCGAGCCGCGGTGTCCGGGCCGATATCGAGCCCGACGAGTCCGGCGTTGGTGAATTCGATCTGGATCGCTTTTCGGGAATTTATCGGATCGTACGAATCAACTACCTGATGGTCCGTGGGCAACAGGAGTTCGACTCCGGCTTCCTTTGCCTTTCGCTCGACCTCGAGCGCCGTCGGCATCATGTCGTCTTCGACCAGCGACTTGCCGACGGTGAAGCCCTGTGCCTTGAAGAAGGTGTACGCCATCGCTCCACCGATCAGGAGTTTGTCTACCTTCCGCTTGATGAGCGATTCGATGACCGGTATTTTGTCGGATACCTTTGCGCCGCCGAGTATCGCGACGAATGGACGCTCCGGGTCATTCAGTGCTTTGCCGAGGAATGCGAGTTCCTTTTCCATCAGGAGGCCCGCGACGCATGTATCTACAAAGTGCGTGATGCCTTCGGTCGATGCATGCGCACGATGGGCAGTGCCGAATGCATCGTTGACGTAGATATCGACGCCCTTGGCAAGCGTCTTTGCGAACTCCGGATCGTTCTTCTCTTCGCCCGCGTTGAGGCGAAGATTTTCGAGCATGACGATCTCACCGTCCTGGAGCGCGGAGATCTTTGCATATCCATCACTCAGTTCAGACGAATCCTCAAAATCGACCGGCTTTGTGAGCAGGTCGCTCAATTTCTTTGCAACGGGAGCAAGCGAATACTTCGAAACATCAAACTCGACTCCCTTCTCTTCGGCCTTCTTTTTATCCTTCAATGGCCGCCCCAGATGCGAAGCGAGCACAACCTTCGCCCCGTTTTCGAGCGCGTATTCTATGGTCGGGATGGCCCCGCGAATGCGAGTATCGTCCTCGACGACGCCTTCCTTTATCGGCACGTTGAAATCGACACGGATGAAGACCGTCTTGCCCGAAAGCTCGACATCCCTGATAGTTTTCTTAATCATTACTTTCGGCCTGAATAACTAATAACTGGAAACTGACAACTATTAACTGTTAGTGAGAACGTTTTCTAACAGTTAATAGTTGCTTAGTTTGAAGTTAACAGTTTGTCTCTAAATTCCCTTTTCCGCGATGAACTTAACCAGGTCGCGAACACGGCACGAATAGCCCCATTCGTTGTCGTACCAGGAGAGGATCTTGATAGCCGTGCCGCCGATGACCTTTGTATTCTCGGCGTCAACGATGGACGAATTAGAGTTGCCGCGAAAATCGATCGAGACAAGCGGCTCTTCTGAGAATGCGAGGATGCCCTTCATCTCTCCGTTGGCAGCGTCTTTTAGAGCCTGATTTACCTCTTCGGTGGACGTTTCTTTTTCGACGTTCATAACGACGTCAACGAGTGATACGTTCGGGGTCGGAACGCGAACGGAGATACCATCGAATTTACCCTTAAGTTCCGGGATCACCAATGCCACTGCCTTAGCCGCACCGGTCGAGGTTGGGATCATCGAAAGAGCGGCGGCGCGGGCACGGCGAAGGTCCTTGTGCGGAAGGTCGAGTAGCTGCTGGTCGTTCGTGTAGCTGTGGATCGTGTTCATCAGAGCGTTCTTGATCCCGAACTTCTCGTGTATCACCTTTGCGACCGGAGCAAGGCAATTGGTCGTGCAGGATGCGTTCGATATGATGTGATGTTTTGCGGGGTCGTACATACCCTCATTTACACCGAGCACGATGGTCACATCTTCGCCCTTGGCAGGCGCCGAAATTATCACCTTCTTGACCGAGCCGCGGAGGTGTTTGCCGGCATCTTCGGCCTTGGTGAACCGGCCTGTCGATTCAATAACTACCTCCGCACCGACCGAAGCCCAGTCGATCGCCGATGGGTCCTTCTCCGAAAACACCTTGAACGAATCGTTATCGACCGTGATCGTATCGCCCTCGGCTGCGATCTTGTTATCCAGATTGCCCATTACGGAGTCGTATTTGAGCAAATGAGCAAGGGTCTTCGTGTCGGTAAGATCGTTTACCGCTACAAAATCGATGGACGTATCGCCGATGCACGATCGCAAAACGTTGCGGCCGATCCGTCCGAAGCCGTTAATACCTACTTTGATAGCCATTTTTGGATGTTTCTCCCAGATCCTCGATTGTGTGTTAAAAGCTTGAAGATAACCGAAATAACGGCGGAATTCAATGTGTTCGCCCGCAGAAGTTAATGTGATCCGTGTTGCTGAGAAATTCAAATTGTTGAAACAATGCCGGTTTCAGCGTCGTAGAACGGGTTTGAGTTTTTGGCATTAGTTGATCCAAAAATAAATGATCCTGGAGCAATCCCAAATGAACCTGTTTTCGCGATATTTACTTTCAGCGGTGGCGATCGTCCTATTTTCGATATCCGCCGCTCACGCCCAGTCGACCGCAGTGGCAAAGAACGTGCCCGATGGGGCGCTGAAAGAGGAAGTTAAACCCGATGCATCGCTCACGGTACCGCCGGCCGCGATAACCAGACGGTCAGAGAGGATCGGCATTGTCAGGGTCGGTATCGAATCAGCCGATCCTGTATCGCTTTCGCTCGATGAGGCGATCAGAAAGGCTCTTGCCAATAACAATGATATTGAGGTTTCGCGTGATGATGTGAGGTTCCAGGAAACTCAGGTCAGGTCCATCCAGGGCTTCTATGATCCGGTCTTCACGGTCAACCCCAATTATAATCGGAACGCGACCACGGGCAGTGCCTCAACGAACGATTTTTCCGTCAATGCCGATATTAGAGGTTCGATCAGGCCCGGCGGCGGTAATTACACCGCGTTCTTCAACAACACGCGAACCGAGAATGCTTTTTCGCAGGCGCAGGTAAGCAATGGTTCGGTTAGCGGCGGCACGAGTGCCCTATTTCTGTCGAGCACAGGGATCCGTTACACCCAGCCGCTGCTCAGAAATTTTTCGATCGACGGAACGCGTCGAAATCTGAAGATCGCCCGCCGCCGTTTGGAGCAGACCGATGCCGACTTTCGCCGAACGACGATCGAGACGATCGCCCGGGTTCAAAATGCCTATTGGGACCTCGTGTTCGCATTGCGCGACCAGCAGAACCGAACCGCGAATCTAGATCTATCGCGCGAGAATCTTCGACAGGTCGAGGCGCGGATCGCCGCAGGAGCGGCGGCACCGCTTGCAAAGGCGGAGGTCGAGACCGAGTTGGCAAACCGCGAGTCTGACGTGCTGCTGGCGACTCAACAGGTTTCCATTGCCGAGAATGCTTTGAAGCAGCTCTTGCTGAAAGACGCAACATCGGCGGAGTGGAGTCAACCGTACGTGCCTACCGACCGCCCGGCATTCAGCAGCGATCCGATAGACCTCGATAACGCGCTGAAAGATGCGATGGATAACCGTTATGAGCTTCAAAGATTGAAACTGGCTCGCGACATCAACAAGATCGACATCGATTATTTCCGAAATCAAACCAGGCCGCAGATCGATCTGAATACCACATTCTCGTTGGATGGGCTTGCACGTGGCGGCGCTTCAACCGTTGGGACGAGCTTTCCTCAGTTCTCAGGAAACGACGAGATATTACGAGCGAGGGTGAACCAGTTGCTTGGCCTCGAGAACCTGCCCTTGATACCGAACCCATCGGTCGAGGTTCCGGGAACTCCGACGTTCCTTGTTGGCGGGTTCGGCAGATCGCTTTCGAACCTTTTCCGCAGCGATGCTCCGAACTTCTCGGTCGGTGTTACCATCTCGTTCCCGTTCAGGAATCGGACGGCGAAGGCGAATCTCGCGGGTGCCGAGATCACGCAGAATCAGATCGAAACTCAGACACGGGTGCAGGAACAAACGGTCATTGTCGAGGTCAGAAATGCTGTTCAGGCCGTGGAGACCGCGAGACAGCGGGTTCTTGCGGCCCGGCGTGCTC
>JAJNPX010000042.1 GCA_021155145.1 Acidisarcina sp.
CGGCGAACCGTGCGAGATGGAACCGAATACGACCGATATAAGCGCCGCAAATCCGACGAGGTAAAAGAAATGGATCATCTTTTCCTCCCGAGAAAGATATCGATGGCGTCCAGGATCGCCAAAATATTCAGCAGGCCTGCGGTTTCCACCATTCTTCCCCCGTACTCGAATGTCGCAAGCGCCGGTGTGGCGGGCGACGGAGTAACGGAAGCCAGAAAGCTGATCAGGGCCCCGAGCCCGTTCCCGAGCTTCGAGAACACGTTCAGCAAATAGAGAAGCTGGCCGTCACGAAACTCGAACCCCGGGTAGTAAGCTCCGCCGCTCAGTATGCCGACGATGAACATCGTCCAAATGGCCCCGCCGATCAGGAGGGCGCGTTTGGTCCTCTTTTGGATGAAATGGCCGGCACCCGGGAAGATCCAGGCAAGAAGGCCGACTACGAATAAGTTCTGCATCAATTTTCCTCTTTCCGCTCGTTCGAAATAACATTAAGTGTCGAACTTCGACAGACAGAATTCACTCGAACAGTTGCCCGTAAATACTGTCTTCCAGTGACTTCCACTCTTTCTTAACGTTTAGGCTTATATTCGACTATCACCTTAATTTTTTCTCAGATAGTTTATCAACTAAGACGTCTATCCGACCATGTTCAAACGGGTTCACGGCCCTAGAAACCACTTCAACCGCCGCCCGTCTTTGCTTCCCGGCTCAGCCGGCAGCTTTCTACAAAGAACCTGAAAAGGTTTCCCGAAAGGGTGTCGTTCTTCCAGGAAAGCTCCGGATGCCACTGTACACCGATAACGATCCTGCCCTCACGGTCGTCCTCGATCGCTTCGACGACCCCATCATTGGCCCACGCAGTCGCCCGCAAATTCTTTCCTATGTTGCGGATAGACTGATGGTGGTGGGAATTCACCTTAACGGTCTGTGCATCGACACCTAAAGCTTTCTCGAGGAGGCTTTCGGGTTCGACCCTGATCGCATGTGAGTTCCGATCACGCGGAATTCCCTGCTGATGCTGGACCGGCTCGTCCACCTGGGACTCGATGTCCTGTATAAGCGACCCGCCACGCGAGATATTAATGGACTGCATACCGAAACAGATGCCCAAGACGGGCATCCCAAGCCGCTCGGCCTCGGCCAAGACAAGAAGATCGATCTCGTCCTTTTCGGGTATCACGCGTCCGAGTTTTGGATGCGGATCTTCGCCATAGCGGTACGGGTCGATATCCGACGCGCTGCCCGGGAGCATTACGCCGTCAAGCGTTGACATCAGATCGGCGACATATTCCCTGTTCGGAATAAGGCCGATGTGGATCGGCGTCGCGCCGAAAGCCTCGAGCCCCTCGCTGTAATCGCGGCCGAGATAGAAACGGTTCGTCTCATGCTCTAAACGCATCGTGATGCCGATCTTCGGTCTATACGCCATAAACTCCCTAATGTTCAGGTATCTGCCTTGCGCCTGTCAATTTGAGCATTTGAATTCGAACAACTATCATCTAGGTTTATGACGCAGATCCGATCTACCACCGTTTTGCTGGTCAAGCGTGACGGCAAGACCGCGATGGCCGGCGACGGGCAGGTAACGCTCGGCGAGACGGTGATAAAGGGAAAGGCACGCAAGGTCAGAAGGATCGCTGGCGGAAAGATACTCGCCGGTTTCGCCGGAGCGACGGCGGATGCGTTCACACTTTTGACGAGGTTCGAGACGAAGCTCGAACAGTTTCAGGACCAGCTCGAACGGGCGGCGATCGAGTTAAGCAAGGATTGGCGGACCGATAAATACCTTAGAAACCTGGAAGCCCTGCTGATCGTGGCGGATGAAAAGGACGCCTTCCTGCTCTCGGGCAAGGGTGACGTCATCGCGTCTGACGATGGCCTCCTCGCGGTCGGGTCGGGGAGCATGTATGCACTTGCCGCGGCCCGGGCCCTGATGAAACACAGCCCCCTCTCGGCGGCGGAGATCGCGACCGAGGCACTGACCGTGGCCGGGGAGATATGCATCTATACCAACGGCGAGATCGTGCTTGAAGAGCTCCCGGAAGAGATATCCAGATAATGGCAATTCAGCTAGGCGGCGAAACGGCCGCGCTAAAACCAAAACTTGATGAACTGACGCCGCGTCAGATAGTAGAGGAACTCGACAAATACGTCGTCGGGCAGGCGGCCGCGAAACGTGCGGTCGCGGTCGCCCTGCGCAATCGCATTCGCCGCCAGAAGCTCCCGGAAGAGATCGCCCGCGACGTGCTGCCCAAGAATATCCTCATGATCGGCTCGACCGGAGTCGGAAAGACCGAGATCGCCCGTCGTCTTGCACGCATCGCCGATTCGCCCTTCATAAAGATCGAGGCTTCAAAATTTACAGAGGTCGGCTACGTCGGCCGCGACGTCGAGAGCATGATCAGGGAACTGACCGATGTCGCGATCGAGATGGCGCGGCAGGCCGCGTATGAAGATGTGCGGACACGGGCCGAGGAGAACACGGAAGAGGCCCTGCTCGACATACTCCTGCCGCCTTCGTCCTTTGCCTATAACGAGGAGGCGACGGACGCAGAGCAGCGATCGGCACGAACGCGCGAAAAGCTTCGCGTGCAGCTTCGCCGCGGCGAGTTGGACGAACGCGAGGTCGAGATCGACACACAGGACAGGGGCGGCAACGCGACCATAGATTTTATCGGCGGACAGGGAATGGAGGAGATGGGCGTGAACATCAAGGATATGTTCGGCAATCTCTTTCCGGCCAAGACCGTCCGGCGAAAGCTCCGTCTGGCCGACGCACGCAACGTTATGCTCCGCGACGAACAGGAACGCCTGGTCGATATGGACCAGGTGACCCGCTCCGCGATAAAAAAGGTGCAGGATTCGGGGATAGTGTTCCTCGATGAGATAGACAAGATCGCCGGGCGGGAATCGACAGGGAATCCGGACGTATCGCGCGAGGGCGTTCAACGCGACCTGCTTCCGATCGTCGAAGGGACTAACGTGAACACACGCTACGGGATGGTGAATACGGATCACATCCTGTTCGTCGCCGCCGGCGCATTCCACGTTTCGAAACCGACGGATCTGATCCCCGAATTACAGGGTAGATTTCCGATCCGCGTCGAGCTGGAATCGCTCACGATCGACGACCTTAAGCGCATCCTAACCCAGCCGAAGAACTCGCTGATAAAGCAGTACCAGGCACTTTTGGGAACCGAGGGGATCGAGCTTGAATTTACCGATGAGGCGATCACGAGGATCGCGGAGATGACGGCAGAAATCAATCGGGATACTGAGAATATAGG
>JAJNPX010000055.1 GCA_021155145.1 Acidisarcina sp.
GGCATCGACCAGACCACGTTAAATGATTCGGACATCCACATCTCCTACCGAGGTTGAGGAGGAAGTTGGGTGGGGCTATTTGAACTTCATCTTCTTTGAGCTTGTTCGCATTATGTCCAGGCTTATGGTGAGGGCGAATGCGAGCGCGGTGACGGCCATTACGGCGTAGAATGCGGTCGTGTAATCGCCGCCAGCCGAATCCGCGAGGCGGCCGGTGACGAGTCCGCCGATGGCAGCGCCCGCCGTTTCGATGATCATTATCACGCCCAGGATCTTCGGGTAGTCAAGCATCCCAAAGTAGTCGGCGACAAGCCTCTGCAGGAGAACGAACGCGCCTCCGTAACCGAGCCCGAACGGTATGAGGAACAGGAACGCCGTTGACGAATCGAGCCGCAAAAGCACGAGCGTTGAAAGGAACATCACGCCGCAGCAGAATACCATCACCCGTGTCGGCGAGAGTCGGTCGCTTAACGAGCCGAAAGCAAATTTGCCGCTGATACTGACGAAGAAAAGGGCAGACAGCGCGAGGCCTCCCATCTCGGCCGTCATGCCGATCTTTGCCGACTGGAGATATAGAACGAATTGCTGTGTCGTGACAAAGATAGGATAAAAGATAAGGGCCGCGCAGACCGCGAGAGCGTAGAATATAGGGGTTTTCAGGGCGTCCGCGAGGCTTAGGCCTTCGTTCGAAGACTTCGTGCTGATGTCGGTCGCGGATGCAGCATCACCGTCGGCGTTCAAGCCCATATCCGAGGGCCTGTTGCGGACCAGGAGGAGTATCGCCGGGCCGAGAATGAGCCAGACGAGAAGGCTAAGACTCGCCATTGCATTACGCCAGCCGAGCGCTCCGATCAGCGGAGTTGCGATCTGCGGAACGATCACTCCGCCGATGCTCGTGCCCGTAAGCAATATTCCGAGTGCAAGTCCGCGCCGCCGGACGAACCAATTAGAAACGAGAATGATACTCGGCAATACGCCGACGAGGCAGAGTGAGACGCCCATCAACGCACGGGCGAAATACACCGTCAGGGCAGACTGGGCATACGCATGGATCAGCAATCCTCCGCCGAGAACGATGCATCCGGCGAGCATTAGCATTTTGAGCGAAAATCTCTGGATCACCGCGCCGGCGAGCGGTGCGAGCACGCCTGCCAAAACGAATGTGAGTGTGGCACCGACCGCGATAAAACTCTCCGCGCCGCCCTGGGCGACCGCGCCGCTCGCGACGAGGTCTTCGCGGATCGACCGGTAAAAAACGGGTATGCCGCCGATCGAAAGGCCGTTGCTGACGACCAGAGCGAGCGTCGCGACAGCGACGATTACCCAGCCGTAAAAGAATCCTTGTCGCGGCGTCTGTTCCATCCCGGATCTAAAGATCTATCTCCATTACATTATTTATTCCGACCGAGTCGCCATAGGGGAAGGTCAATGTGCCTACGGCCCTGAACCCGTGTTTTTGGTAGAACGAGAGCCCGCGGCGATTCTCCTGCCAGACGCCGAGCCAAAGGACGTCTCTACCGATCGATCTCGCAAATTCTAAGCAATGGCGGAGCAGCCTTTCGCCGATCCCGGTGCCCCAAACGCGCTCGACAAGGTATATCCGCCTCAGTTCTATCGCGTTGCCGCCGGATACCGACGGGTGCACTTCGCCATCGCGCAATATCGCATATCCCACGGCCTGCTCGCCGCGAAAGGCTATGAAAAATGTCGAGCCGCCGGCCGCCATTTCGGCCGAGATCACATCGGGGGCAAAGCTTTCGTTCAAGTACCGTGCGAGATCGTGCGGGTCGTCCTGTTCGAAATACGCCTCGTAGAAGCTGATGATCGCGAGCGCAGAGATAAGCAGGGCATCTTCTGCTGATGCTTCGCGGATCGACACCTCGCGTTCGGGTTCGGCGTCAGGCATCGATCTGATAGGTTGCGACACTGGTAGGGGTCTCGTAACAGCGAACCTTGTAAACCTTTACTCGATCGTCGCCGACGCGGCCGTTGAGGTACTCGACAAAATATCGGGCGATGTTCTCGGCGGAAGGATTCAACTCCTCGTCAAACGGCGGAAGCTCGTTCAGGTTTCGGTGATCGAGGTATTTGACGATCTCGTCGGCGGCGGCCTTAAGATCGCCGAAGTCGATCAACAACCCGATATTGTTCAGTTCCTCACCGCGGGCAAAGATCTCGATCTTGTAATTATGCCCGTGCAGGTTCTCGCATTTTCCCTTGTAACCGCGCAGCTGATGAGCAGACGAGAAATTGCGTTCGATCATAACTTCGAAAAAGGAAGGCATTTTGACCTCAAAAACCGCTTACGGAATAGTCCACCCGACGGGTAGTGGTGACCGGTTCACCGGCTTTGACCTGCGGGCTGAATCTGATGCGCCGCGCGGCCTTTATCGCTTCTGTGTCGAAATAGTCACACCCGGATACTCGGGTGATGGAGACCTCGCCGATCTTTCCCGTATCCAGAAACTCTACACGGAGGGAAACAAAGAGCCCTTTATCAAGGTCCCTGCAACGCCCCACTACGCTGCCGATCGGTTCTTTCTTGATTATCTTTAATGGCCGGTCGCCCTTCCCTTTTTGATCGGAGGTGCCATTCGTCTGAGCCCCGACGGCCAAAGCGAGGGCTCCGCTCCAGACGAGGAACGAAACAATGATGATGATATAAGGTCTGCCAGCCAACTTACTCTCCATCTTTATTTAATTTCCTGTTTGCCGCAAATACCGATCCGTCCACCGAGCGAACGTGAAGGTCGCGCTGGGGAAACGGGATCTCAATTTCCGCCTCGGTAAGCGCGGCGTTCACAGCAGTGACCAGGTCGCTTCTGATAGGTACCCAGTTGTCCGAATTATCCGTCCATGCCCTCAATTCGAAATCGAGAGAACTCTCGCCGAACCCGACAAAGAGCGCCCGCGGTGCCGGTTCGTTCATGATATCCGGGTTCGCGACGGCGACCTTCACTAACAGGTCGAGCACGGCCTTCGGATCGGTCCCATACGCGACTCCGACGGGTATATCCAGCCTCCGTTTATCGTCGGACATCGTCCAATTTATCACCTCTTCGGAGATCAGGTAACTGTTTGGAACGATCACGTCGGAACCGTCGACCTTTCGAAGAACGCTTGCCCTCAGGCCGATCTGTGTCAGCGAACCGATATGTTCGGCGATCTGCACTGTATCGCCCACCTTCACCGGGCGTTCGAAAAGGAGTATGAGGCCCGAGACGAAATTATTGATGATGTTCTGCAGCCCGAAACCAACGCCGATACCAACGGCGCCCGCGATGAACGCAAACTGTGTAAGCTCAAAGCCCAGCGCCGCGATAGCGAGAAGAAAGCCTAAGATCAGGACGGCGTAATGGACCATCGTCGAGACCGCGTACGAGACACCGCCCGAAAGACCCACGCGCGGGTACACGTCTTCCTCGAGTATGAACCTAAGAAAGCGAGAGAGCAGGAAGGCAAGCCAGACGGCAACAATGAACCCGACCACGTGTCCTACAGAGAAGGTCAATGACCCGATGGCGTAAGAAGCTGAGAGAATGTCGGATAGGAAGCCGAATACTGCATCCCTAACCGAAAATGCATTCAGTGCGACCAGCAGCCAAAGGATGACGAGCATGACCCGCATGAACTGCATTGTGCGGGCGCGGATCAGAGCCCGTTTATTTCGCACCATCCCGAGCGCCGAGAGGGGCCGCACCCGCAGCAGAAAGATGACGACACCTTTTAGCACCTCGTAGAAGGCGTAGAGGATCAATGCGGCATATGCCGATCGAAGTACGCCGTTCCCGAGGAGCCCTGCGAGATTTGTAAAGCCCGCGGCACCGGCCACGAACGCCACCGCAAATACCGCAACCGCGAACGGCACCCCATTGCGAACATTTCGAAAGAGGCGCTGATCCCCGGCTTCGACCTTTGCGGCAAGACGCCTCGAACTGAAAAACCATAGAAGCAAAAGAGCAGCCGCGAGCATCTCGAACAGAAACAGCGCGCGGGGCCAGAATTCGTCCGCTGTCGAGATCTCGCGGATGCGGTCAAAGAAGTAAAAGACGACCAGCCCGTAAAGGATCACGTGAAGCGGCCGATCGATGAGCTTTCGGAGAAGATAGACCGCCGGTATAAGGACGGCGAGCCCAAGTACCGTCTGAAGCAGCCGCGGCGAATTCGGATAAAGGATCGTCCAAAAAAGGACCGAAAGCAGCATGCCTCCGACAAGCGGATAGCGAAAGATGGTTGACGGACGCTCAAGTTTCGGTTCGGCTTCGACCATCGGAACGACCTTCCGTCCGGCCCAGGCAAGCCCGAGTGCGATCAGAATGATCAGAACGAAATGAACGGCGAACCTGGCGGAGTTGTTGATCACATAGAGTCTAAGCTCTGACCAACGCTGCGAGAACGACCGGCCGAATCCGTCGAGTGCGGCCGATGGGGATCTCCATTCGTCCGCCGCCCAGACGGGCGGGCCGTTCCTGACGAACAATCGTGACAATTCAGCAGACCGGCGTTCTTTGATAGACGAAAGGATATTGTTCAGCCGCGTGTCTATACCGCTGACCTTTGCCTGGAGATCGATCACTTCGGCTCGACGGCGTTCGACATCCTTCAGAAATTCGCCGAGCCTGAAGACGGTCTCGTTGGCCCGCCGAATAGCCTCGGGCGGCAGGATCTCGCCCGGAGATATATTTGCCTGAGTATCGGCGGCCGAGGTTTCGGTGGCGTAGGATTCGATCGACCGTCGCCAAAGGAAAACAAGGTCGCGAACCTCCGCGACCCGGCCGTCGAGTGCCGTCGCCTGAGTTTGAAGGGTCGATGACCAGCCGTTGACCTTGCGCGACGACGACTGCACGGTGGCTTCAAGCGTATTTAGCTCCTCGAGCGTAGCCGAGCCCGCAAGGGCTTGTGAGACCTGTCCCGAGAGTTCGTCGATCTGCCGGGCCATACCGGCAATGCCGGACACGATCTCGAAATTGTCAGGCCGCGAATCGATAAAATTTCGGATCTCACCGATACGCGTGTCCACTTTGTCCGCTTCCGACACTATCGATGAGACTGGTATCGGGGTAGCGGCAGGTGACGG
>JAJNPX010000058.1 GCA_021155145.1 Acidisarcina sp.
GGATCTTTAAGACGCGCGATCTCCGAATTCGAGCAGATCGAGCGCTCGAGCCTGAGCACCTCCTCGCGAAATTTTGTTACTCTCGCCCTGCTCGTAGCTCGGGCTGCCCTCTGGCGCGAAGAATCTCGGGGCGGTCATTTCCGCAGCGACTTTCCGGAGCAATATGAAGAATGGCGCCTTCATTCGATCCAAAAGAGAGGCGAAACGATCTCGTCGAGCGAGCATATCGACCCATCGTCACTGTCTGAAGCGGTTGGCTGATCCCGCCAAAATTTTCGGCATCCGGTGGTTTTATGGGTATAATACCCGTACCATTCACGACCGCTCGGCAAACTTTAAGGAGACAATCTGGCAACGCTATATGAGCAATGTAACCACATTGAATCTTGCATCTATCGTCACGCATCACGCACGGCTTTCGCCGGATCGGGAAGCCATCGTCTGGAATGAGACGCGGTTGAATTACGGTCAGCTTGAGGCTATGTCGAATAAGGTCGCGAATGCCCTCGTTTCCATGGGTATCGGACACAACGACAAGGTTGCCTTGCTTTGCCCGAACCTGCCATATTTCCCGATCGTCTATTACGGGATCATGAAGGCCGGGGCAGTTGTCGTTCCGACGTGCGTCCTTTTTACGGCACGTGAGATCGAGTACCAGCTTCGCGATTCTGACGCAAAAGCCATCTTCGCATTTGAAGGCACTCCCGAATTGCAGATGGGCCAGCACGCCAAGGACGCGTTCGATAGGGTCGATTCGTGTGAGCATCTGATCGTAATGACAAAAGGCCCCGAGGGACCCGCACCATTCGAGGGCCACAAGACGCTGGGTGAGTTGATATTCGACAAACCCGATAGGTTCGAGACCTACCCGACCGCTCCCGACGACACGTGCGCGATCCTTTACACTTCGGGAACGACCGGACAGCCAAAAGGCGCCGAGTTGACGCATTTGAACCTATGGTCGAACGTCGTTACGACCTACAGCATCCATCTGCCCGTTTTGGACAATACGGACGGCGTTCACAAGACAGTTCTGATCACTTTGCCGTTGTTCCACACGACCGGCCAAACCGTGCAGATGAATACGAACATCTATGCCGGCAACCGCGTGGTGCTGCTGCCGAGGTTCGAACCCAAAGCGACGCTTGATGTGATGGTCAAAGAAAAGGTCAATTTTTGGGTCGGCGTCCCGACGATGTACTGGGCGCTTCTGAAGTACGTCAAGGAAGAGGGTTACGATATCGAGCCTATAATGGAAAATATGAAGGTCTGCACCTCGGGCGGCGCACCGATGCCCGTCGAGGTAATGAAGGCCTTTGAGCAGAAGTTCGGCGTTCGCGTGATGGAGGGCTACGGCCTCAGCGAAACGTCGCCTCTGGCGACTTTCAACCACTTTCAAAAACCGTCCAAACCCGGAACGGTCGGCCAGGCGATCTTCGGTGTCGAGGTGATCTGCGCCGATGATGACGGCAAGGAGGTCCCACGTGGAGAACGCGGCGAGGTCCTTATCCGCGGTACGAACGTAATGAAGGGTTATTACAAACGTCCGGAGGCGACGGCCGAGGCCTTTCGGGACGGATGGTTCCACACCGGCGACATCGGCATCTTGGACGAAGAGGGTTATCTGTCGATCGTCGACCGCAAAAAGGATATGATCCTTCGCGGCGGTTACAACGTCTATCCGCGTGAACTCGAGGAGGTCATCATGACGCACCCGGCAGTTTCGCTCTGTGCCGTGATCGGTGTGCCGGATGACCGCTTGGGTGAAGAAGTAAAAGCGTATCTGGTGCTAAAGGAAGGTGCACAACTCTCCGACGCGGCCTTCATCGATTGGTGCCGCGAGCAGTTCGCCGCAAACAAGTATCCGCGATACGTCGAATTTCGCGAGAGCCTGCCGATCGGGAACACGGGCAAGATCTCAAAATTGGCTTTGCGTCAGGAGGTCGGCTTAAGTTGAAGTGAACTGAATTCTGATCCGGTTTTGAAGCGGATCTGATCTTTCGCACTTTGATTAGGCCGGATGATTGCGTAACACTCCCAAGATAGATGTTTCGCACAAAGCTGATCGTGATCGCGGTATTTGCAATTGGCTGCCTGTCGGCTTGTTTCGACCCACCG
This sequence comes from Acidisarcina sp., assembly GCA_021155145.1. Taxonomy (GTDB): domain Bacteria; phylum Acidobacteriota; class Blastocatellia; order Pyrinomonadales; family Pyrinomonadaceae; genus OLB17. The sequence continues at coordinate 2,119 of JAJNPX010000058.1, forward strand.
TCAAGCAGATTTTCCATCGCCTCCAGTAAGGACTACGGCGCATCCCTATTTCGGCAGAATTGCGCCATCTGCCATGGCCAGGAGGCCGACGGAAAGACCCTCGACGACGGAACCAAAGTCCCGAGCCTGCGCACAGGTGAATTCAAATTCAGATCCGAGGCCGAGATCTACAAGCAGATATCCGAGGGCGGCAACGGTATGACGCCCTTCCGCACGCAACTCTCCGAGCGGGAAATGCGCTTGCTTACTGACCTTGTTCATAACAAACTAAGGAAATGAAGATCCTTATCACAGGAGCCAGCGGCCTGATCGGCAAGGCGTTGCAGAAGTCGTTTGCGGCGAAGGGCTACGAGATGCTGCTCGCATCGCGCCGCGAGCCAAAGGATACATCTCATATTCAATGGGACGCGGATACCGGCTTTCGCGATGCGGATCTCGATCGGCTCGAGGGGTTGGACGCGGTGATCCATCTCGCCGGCGAGAACATCGCCGGATTGCGCTGGACCGATGAAAAGAAAAAAGCGATCCGCGACAGCCGTGTTTTCGGCACGCGCTCGATGATCGAAACATTCGACAAATTGAAAGCGAAGCCGAAAGCATTCATTTCAGGTTCTGCGATCGGGTTTTACGGCGACCGCGGCGACGAAGAGATGACGGAATCGAGCCCCGCCGGTAAGACGTTTCTCGCTGAGGTCTGCAAGGAATGGGAGGCCGAGTCTCGACGGGCCGAAGACCTTGGCATCCGCACCGTTTTGCTCCGGACAGGCATCGTTCTTTCGAAAGACGGCGGGGCTCTTGCGACGATGCTGACGCCTTTCAAACTTGGCGTCGGCGGCGTGATCGGTGACGGGAAACAATGGATGAGCTGGGTCTCGCTCGATGACGTCGTCGGCATCATCAACTACGTGCTCGAGAATGAGAACGTCCGCGGCGCCGTCAACAACACCGCACCCAACCCGGTCACCAACGAGGAATTCACTAAGACCCTGGGCAGCGTTCTCTACCGCCCGACATTCCTGCCGCTGCCCGAGTTCGCCGTCCATATGGTCTTTGGCGAAATGGGCGATGCACTGTTGCTCGATTCGACCCGCGTCATCCCGAAGCGAATGAATGACGCTGGCTATGAATTTAAGTATCCAGAATTAAAATCTGCCCTTGAGCGGGCGGTTGTATGACCTATGGGATTTCTCAAGAAGCTATTCTCACCCTCGCCAACCAACCCCGATATCGAGAAAGTAGAAACCTACGATGACTTTTGGAAGTGGTTTAATTGCCGCGAACGTGACTTTCATCGGGTATTGAAAGAACGGGGCGATGTTGAAAAAGATCTTTTTGACCACGTTGCTCCACGCCTCCGTGGACTTAATGATGGATTGTTTCTGTTGTGCGGAATGCTCGATAAGGATACCGCAGAACTCGTCATAACTCCGGACGGGGATGTAAGGAACATCGTCTTTGCCGAAGAAATTGTAGCAGCGGCACCCAAACTTGAGGGTTGGAAGTTTACCGCCCTCAAGCCCGCCGCGGGTGAGGGGTTTAGCCTCGCTAAGGGAGAAACCGTGATCGAAGCAGGCAACCTCTTCTTTTGTCCTAATGACCATTGGGAGAGACCTGACGAGGTAGATATTTCGATCGTACACAAAGCGGTTTCAGAAAAAGACACCGATGAAATGGCACATGCTATCCACTTGTTCCTCGACAACTACCTAGGCGAACTCGATTTCGTGACCGAGATCGATCACCTCGATATCGTCAGAATAGAAGACAAGACAGAAGGCCTGCGCCCGCTATCCGACCTAAAGAATTATTTGCAAGACCGACGAAGAGTTTTCCGCGAGAAATATGAAGGGCAGCGAACAAACACCGATATCGATACCTATTCTGCACTTGAGGCTCAATTAGAGAATGGGCTACCTCTAATTGCTGTTGTTAACACGACCCTGTTAATGTGGGACCGAAAGGCCTCCCACCCATGGATCGCAGTGATCGAATTCGGATACCGTGGAGGTGAAAATGGTTTGCCAAATAATGAGACTTACGAGCAATTAACTTCGATCGAGGAAGAGATCATGGGCGAACTTCGAGACACAGACGGCTACTTGAATGTTGGGAGACAGACCGCTGACGGCGTTCGCACCGTATTTTTTGCATGCAAGGACTTTAGGGTTCCGTCCAAGGTTTTCCACGCGGTTCGCCGGAAGTATTCGGACGGGTTTTTGATCGACTTTGGCATCTACAAAGACAAATACTGGAAGACGTTCAATCGTTTCATTCCAACTGAAGGTTCCGATCGGCCAAACTAACCATCAGAAGATGTTCTGGCCTCGGGCTCCTCACATGTTGCGACCCAGAGGTGGTCGTAGAACATCAACATGATCATCTCAAATTGGTTGACGGCTATCTCTCTGAACGAGCTTTGCGGAAAAGAACCGGCCGGCTTGGCGCGCAGTCGGATTCGAACGGAGCGATCTGCAGATTCAGCAGATATTCGCCGTCCTCGACCTC
>JAJNPX010000060.1 GCA_021155145.1 Acidisarcina sp.
GCACTTCGCATCGAACTTATCGCCCCATGGATAGAGGTCGTTTTTAGCCCCGTTTCTTGCTGCGTACTCCCATTCCTGCTCCGTCGGCAGCCTGTAGGAAGCGCTGTCGCGCTTTCCGCGCCACTCGGCAAACGCCTTGACATCGTCAACGTTGACGTACCGGACCGGAAGATTCTCGTCGCCGGAGACAGGCTTCATGTTCTCCCAGTGTGCAAGGAATTTCTCGTCGGAGTCTGGTTTATATCCTGATGAGACGAGAAATTCGTAAAACGCGGCATTCGTGACCTCGGTCCGATCCATAAAAAAGGTAGCGACCGTTTCGTCGTGTTCAGGCTTTTCCAGGTCCGTGCCGTTATTTCGCCCCATTTTGAATGTACCGCCCGGTATCTGCACCATATCGGTCTTTACCGGCGTTACCTGAATTTGCTGAGTCGGAACGGGCGTGGGCTTGTTCGTTGCATTCACAGCCGGCTTGCCGCCCCCGATCAGGCCCGCCATGTAAGCTCCGCCGAGGCCGAGGGCCCCGATAACAAAAAGTCCGAAGAGCCCGGCGCCGGCCAGAACGATCGGCGACAAAAAGCCTCGTTTTGGCGGCCGGCTCTGGACGCCGATATCGCGTCCCGTATCCCATTTTTGGAATGCGGTCTTCTGCCCGTCGGACGAAGTGTCCTGCGTGGTGGACATTCTCGATGGAGTGTCAGGATTCAGGCCGGCATTGTATGCCACGGTCGCGGCGGGCATGGGTATCCTCTGAGCTTCGGACACCAGGTCGGCCACGACCTGCTGCGGGCGCCCGTCGCAGACCACATCGCTCGTCCAATCCGGAAACCCGCTGGCGCTGACCCGCAGGTGATGGTTGCCGCTCTGGATGCCGTTCAAGGTTATCCATCCATCGACGCGGCTCTCACCCACCGGAATATTATCGACAAAGATCTTTGCCTTCGGCGGGTTGGTTCGAATATTAAGGGACGAGACCGGCAAAGCACCGCCAGAGGTGGTATGGATGCCGATCGCGGTCGGATAGACCGCTTCTTTGAGCTCGGCGATCATCGCTTCGACCGAGGGGGTGCGTTTTTCCTTCTCCTTGGCGAGAGTGTGCAGGACGGCTTGCTCGATCGCGGGCGCAAGATTCGTCCCAACCTCGGCAAATGTCGGGGCCGGATCGCTGATGTGCTTCTTCATGATCGCCGGGATCGAAGAACCTTTGAAGGGCACATCACCCGTGAGCATCTGAAAAAGCATCACACCAAGGCTATAGATATCCGACCGAGCATCCGGCTCATCATCCGCCCACTGTTCGGGCGCCATGTAGAAGGGCGAACCCATAAGGCCGGTCGTTTGGGCCTGGATGAACGAACCGAGAAGCTCTCCGGACTTGATCTTTGCGAGGCCGAAATCGAGTATCTTGACAGCCTGAGAGAGATTCGGCTTGTCACTGCAGATCATTATGTTCAGCGGCTTTAGATCGCGGTGGACGATACCCTGATGATGGGCGGCGCCGACGCCCGCACATATAGCGGAAATTACGTCGAGGGCCTTTTCAGGGTCGAGCTTTTTCTCCCGTGCCAGGAGGTCGTGAAGCGACTCCCCCTCGACATATTCCATCACAAGGAACGGGATCTGGCCGCTGATCACTCCGTAATCGGTCACGGCCACGACGTTCTGGTGCCGGATCGCGGCGGCGGCTAGAGCCTCCTGCCGAAATCGGGTGACGAGCTGAGGGTCGTTGCCGACCAGGTCGGGCAGAATGATCTTGATCGCGAGCTGTGTTTTCAAATAGGCATGGCGGGCCTTGTAAACGACACCCATGCCTCCCTGACCGAGGCGTGATTCAAGATGATACTTGCCTTCGAGTACCGGTTCGCCGGCGATCGTGTGCATCGTCGGCATGCCGTCATTCGGGCAGGTTGCGACCGAATCGGCATAGCAGGTCTTACATAGTTGGCATTCTTTCATTGCGCGCCGCTACACCGCTATCTTAAACCGGGAGAGGTTTCGACTGAATATAAGACTCATTTGAAGGAGAACTTTTGCCGCCCGAGCACGCATAAATTCTAGTTTTTTTACGGATTTCAAGCAAGGAAAGAAGTGATATCACGCATATTCCGAAAAATAATACCCAAAACACTCCAGCATCGCCCAGCGTGCGGTCAACGCACAACAACATTTATTAGTCGGCCGGGAACGACAATGATCTTTGCGACCTCCTTTCCCTCAATGAACTCGACCACTTTGTCATCGGCCAGTGCCAGATCTTCGATGTCTTTGTTTGTCGCATCGGGCGCCGCAAAAACGCGCGAGCGCAACTTTCCGTTCACCTGGACCGCGATCTCGACCTCATCCGAAGCCGCAAGATCAGGGCGATATTCCGGAAATCGAGCAGCCGAGGCGATCATGCCATCCTCATTGCCGGTCACAACCGCATAAAGCTCCTCAGCAATATGGGGAGAAAAGGGTGCCAGCATCGTCACGAGGGCATTGACCGCCTCAAAAACAGCAAAGGCTTCCTCCGGGGATGCGGCATCGGGTTCGATCCTGGAATCGTAGAGGGCGTTGATGAGTTCCATCAGCCCTGCAACGGGCGTGTTGAACTGCAATGTTTCAAGACTCTCCGAAACGCGCTTGATGGTCTGATGGGTTTTTCGCCGCAGCGTTTTCGCCCGATCGGAGACGGAGGCAGGAACATCAGTAATGCCTCGCTGCCCGGCGAACGAAGCTTCCCATTTGTGAACGAACCGCCATACCCGCTGCAGGAATCTGATAGCGCCCTCTATTCCGGACTCATGCCAAACCAATTCATTCTCGACCGGGGCGGCGAAAAGCACGAACAGCCTGGTCGCATCCGCACCGTAGATCTCGACCATCTCGTCCGGATCTACACCGTTGCCTTTCGACTTGGACATCCGTTCGATCGCGTGTTTCAACTCGGATCCGTCGCCGGCCCGCGCGGATACGATCTT
>JAJNPX010000064.1 GCA_021155145.1 Acidisarcina sp.
GCGGCAACGCCTTCACATTCCTGATGGAGATCGAGGGCCTGAATTTCCCCGAGGCGATCGAGCGTGTCGCCGAAATGACCGGCGTGGCCCTGCCCGAACCGATCGACGATCAGCAATACGCTCAGAACAAGAAACGTAAACAGGAAAAGAAACAACTCTCGGAACAGGTCATCGACCTCAACAAGACCGCACTCGAATTTTGGGAAAGCGAACTGCACTCAAAAGACAAAAAGGCGAAAGCCGCCCGCGAATATCTCGAACTGCGGGGCATCTCAGAAGAGATCCAGAAGCAATTTCATATTGGTTTTTCGCCCGATTCATGGGATTCGCTGCTCGCACATCTGAGAGGGAAGGGTGCGGACGATAAGCTGATCGAGCAGAGCGGGCTGGTCTCGGTCAACGAAGAGAAGGACCGCGTGTTCGACCGGTTTCGCGGGCGGATAATGTTCCCTGTGCTCGATGTGAACGGCAACCCGGTCGCCTTCGGAGCACGGGCCATGGGCGACGATCAACCGAAATATCTCAACTCGCCCGAGACTCCCGCATATGTCAAAGGCCAGCATCTCTACGGACTCTTTCAGTCGAAAGAAGCCATCAGGCAAAAGAAATTCGCGATACTTGTCGAGGGCTACCTCGACCTTATCGCGCTCTTTCAATTCGGTATTACAAATGTCACCGCGAGTCTCGGCACTGCATTCACGCCGGAGCAGGCAAGATTGCTGAGCCGTTTCACCAAGAAGGTCGTCATCAATTACGACGGCGACTCGGCCGGCATCAACGCCGCCCGCCGCGCGATTGAAGAGCTTTTGCCGCATGACCTTGAGATCAAGGTGCTCGTCCTCCCCGACGGACAGGATCCCGACGATTTTATACGCTCGAACGGCGCCGACGCTTACAATGCCGCCCGCGGACGGGCATTTCCATTTCTCGGCTTCACCTTTGACGCGGCGGTGAACGGCCGTTCGATCGCGAATCCGAAGCACAAGGCCGAGGCTATCGAGGACGTGATGCCCGTGCTCTCCGCGATAAAGAATCCGATCCAGAAACGCGAAAGCTTTGACCAGGCGATGGACTACTTCCGCGTTGACGACACGAGCCTGAAACGCGACCTCTGGCGAGCCGTAAAAAATGGCCAGCAGGCATCGCCCGATACGATCAAACGCGAGATACGGCGCGTGACGCAGGCCAAGACCACCGTCGCCGAACATCACCTGCTCGAATTGCTCGTTCACGATGCTGAGCTTCGCCGGATGGTCCTCCCGATCCTCGAAGAAAGCGACTACGAACAGCTCGCCACGGCGAACGTCTTTCGCGCCGTGTTCGAGATAGATGCCCGCGGCGAAAAGCTCGACCTCGGGGCCCTGCTCGACGCGACCGCCGACGACGAGGTCGCCGCGGATCTCGTCCCGCTTCTGATGATGGGCGAACCGAAACGGGCCGACGGCGAGGTGCTCGATACCGTCTTTCACGACGCCGAGAATTGCATCTTTTCCCTTCGTTCGATGGCCATCCAAAACCGCATACACGAGGTCAGCCAGGAGCTCATGGCTGCCGAACGCTCCGGCGATCTCGAACGTATGAACCATCTCGTCGCCGAGCAGCTCGACCTCTCCAAAATGAAGCATTCCCTGCTTAGTAAGTTGAAGGAAAGCTGATATACTTTACTATTTCGATATTGTGCTCGGTTTTGAAACAAACGGGTGCCGAAAAGCGTTAATAAGTATATTAACTGACAACGATTTACAGGGAACACTCATCAATATTCCCTCCAACTTATGCCTGATTACGACGAAAAAGAAGATCTAATGGATCGCCTGCTTGCCCTCGGCAAGCGAAAGAAGTTTCTAAGCCTCGACGAACTCCACAGGGAGATACCCGAAAACATGATGTCAGCCGATGACCTCGAGGATGTTCTCGAGCGGCTGGAAGGTGCAAATATTTCTGTTGCCGAGACCGACGCTCAACTGCTCGAGCGCGCTCAAAACCTGGCCGTTGACGACGAAGAAGAAGACGCGGAGGAAGAGGACGACCTCGACCTCGACCTCTCGGCCGGAACACTCGACAAATCGAACGACCCCGTGCGGCTTTATCTCAGAGAGATGGGCATCGTGCCTTTGCTCACCCGCGAGGGCGAGGTCACGATCGCAAAACGGATCGAGCGCGGCCAGATCAAGACGCAAAAGGCCATCTCCCGGTCCCCGATAGCGGTCGAACGGCTGATCAAGATCGGCGAGGACCTCGAGCGCGGCAAGGCCAGCATTCGCGAGACCGTGGCGTTTTCGGAACAGGCGGAGATCTCGCTCGAAGAGGACAAGGCGGAAGAGTACCTTCGCTGGACGCTTGAGGGCATCGCAAATATAAAGAATCTCTACGGCCAGGCATTAAAGGCGTTCAAGGCCTTTGAAAAAGAACAGGCGAACATCAAGGGGAAAGCAAAGCCGGGCAAGAAATACCTGAGGCTAAAGCGTGCGGCCGCCCGCGTCCGGCTTGAGATCGCTCAGGAAATAAAGAATCTCAACCTGACCGAACATTCAAAACAGGTGCTGATCGCTTCGATCCGAAAGGTCGTCGAGGAGATCCGCCGTGCCGAATCGACGATCAAGAAGACAAAGGAAAAGGTCGACAAGAAACCGTCGGCACCCGAGAAACGCGAACTCAACAAACGTATCGCCGAGGCCAAGGCCGTCCTTGCCGAGATCGAAGAGAAATTTCACCTGACGCCGGTCGAGATCAAGCGTTCATACCAGACGATCAGCGTGGGTGAGCACGAAACCAACCAGGCAAAACGCGAGCTTGTCGAGGCCAACCTTCGCCTCGTCGTCTCGATCGCAAAGAAATACACCAATCGCGGCCTGCAGTTCCTCGACCTGATCCAGGAGGGCAACATCGGCCTGATGAAGGCGGTCGACAAGTTCGAGTACCGCCGCGGCTACAAGTTCTCGACCTACGCCACCTGGTGGATCCGTCAGGCCATCACCCGCTCGATCGCCGACCAGGCACGCACTATCCGCATTCCCGTGCATATGATCGAAACGATCAACAAGCTGATCCGGACCTCGCGTCTGCTTGTACAGGAACTCGGCCGCGAGCCTTCCAGCGAAGAGATCGCAAAGCGAATGGACATCCCGGTTTCCAAGGTCCGCAAGGTGCTGAAGATCGC
>JAJNPX010000070.1 GCA_021155145.1 Acidisarcina sp.
CCTTGGCCGATGCGGACCGGCTGGAGATCAAGAACGATGTTCTTACGTTGTCGCGGGAGGACAAGCCGCTTCTGAGATTTAAGAAAGCGGCCGGTGAAGACCGAGGAAGTGCGACGAGTCTGACCGCACATAAGTGGGTCCTAAAGCGGATCGGTGACAGGGAGATCGCGCTTGGCCCGGATGTTCCGTTCCTGAACTTCGATGCTGAAAAGGGATCGGCGGGCGGAAACACCGGATGCAACGTGTTCGGCGGAAATTATGCGGCCGATGGGGCTTCGATAACTTTCAGTCAGTTGATCTCAACGATGCGGGCATGCGAAGCGGACGAAAGGATGTCGATCGAGCGGGGTTTTTTGGACGGCCTTCGAAACGCGAAGAACTTCGAGATAAAAGGGGATCGGCTGCTGGTAAGGGCCGGCAATGAGACGATTCTCGAATTCGAAGCGATCGCAAAGTAAGGTATGGCGGGCTCGGGCATTCATCAGCCCGCCTTTCTTATTGCGATCGCATTGTCGTTGCGGGGAGTACAAGGTGCCGCCGACCGACCTTGGGGGATCGAAAGCGGCACCCGAAATGCCCGCAATGCGGGCAACGCTAGTTAATGGCCGCCTTTGCCTCTGTCGCTACTTCGCAATATGCCTTTATGACGTCTTTGCCATTTGTCAGAACTTCAAAAAGCTGCTCATAGTTTTCGAGTCCCTTGACAGGGTGCGTGAGGAGCTTTGAAAGCCATTCTCCATACTCGAGAACGGCAGCAGCCATATCGTTTGCCCCGGATTCGAAATACTCGCGGTTGGCGTTGACCGTGCCGACCATCACCTTATTACCGAGAACGAATTCAAGGTTTATCTTATCGGCCGGGACTTCAACGACCCTGTTTCCGCCGGTTACGCTGGATAAGATCAGAACCCCGTTCTTGGCCACCGCCTGCATAGCTTCGAAGACGATGGGCGAATAGCCTGTCGCTTCGAAAATGATGTCAAACGCGCCGTTTTCAGCTGCGTGATCCAGAAGCGGAGTCTCGGCAGTTGAAACATATTCTGCCCCGATCTCCTCAAGGAGGTCAGAATTCAAATACGGCTTCACGGTCTTTCCAAAGGCGACGACCTCGAGTCCCCGAAGCCTTAGGACCAGGGCGGCCAGCAAGCCGATCGTGCCCGCTCCGAGAACCGCAGCGCGTTTCGGTTTCCATACTTTAAGCCGCCGCTGGATCTCGTACGCCTGATGGATGCCCTTTTGGACGACCGTCATCGGCTCCAGCAGAACGCCCACATTCTTCAAACCCTTTGGGATCTTTACAATAAAATCGGCATCGTCGACGTAGTACTCCGAAAGGAACCCGTGCCGGAGGTTGATCCCTCTTTCATAATAGATGTCGTCGGTCGTCATATCCGACGTGCCGATCAGATCATAGATACTATTCCCCGGTCGCCGTACCGTTGCGACCACGTAATCACCGGGCTTGAGCTCGTGCACGTTGTCTCCGACCTCTTCGACGACCCCAAATCCTTCGTGGCCTATTACCAGAAAATCGTCTCCCGGCGGCGGGGCTCCGTACTCGGCATTATTTATCTCTTTATCGGTACCATCGACACCGACACGAAGCACCTTGACCAGTACCCCGCGGCCGTTATCGATCGTCTGGATCGAAGGCTTTGGTATCTCTACGAGGTGCACTGAATCCGGAGTTCCAGGTCTTACAGCAATTGCTTTCATAATTTATGTAGTTAGTTTACCGCACGAAACGCGCGGGCCTAAGGGTTTGGTTCTTATGTCTATGTACCAACGGCGCCGATCCAGTCCGGTTTGATGCCAAGTGAGGAAAGTGTTCCGATCACACGATTAGGTTCTCCCCAATCGCACCAACCGACATCTGCGACACGCATTACGATGAGTTTCGAGGCCGCCGGTTCAAGCACGCTCGTCGAAAAATTGGTCTCGTTCAACCAGGAGTAAATGGCAGCGATGACCGACGCCTCCGTTCGTTTTCCGATCATATCCTTCGACATATCAAACATTCGGAACATATCGGGCAGATACTGTCGAAACAGGTCGAGAAACGCCTTGGCCTTTCCGACCATGACGAAACTGTTCCAGAGGCAACCTTCGGACATCAACTTCTTTGCACCGGAGAGCGAAGGTTTTTCCCAGAATCGAGCCACGCGGCTAAAGCTCATCTTCATCTCTCCGAAGAGTGATTCCGACGGCTCGATCCAGCCATATGCCGTTTCGGGCTTTTCGGGTTCGATGCCTAACAGGATCACCGACTCGGAGTTCATTTCCGCGGCGGAATATGCAGATTTGAGGTGTTCAAGAAAAGCCGCATCGTTCGCGAAGTAATGGTCTGAAGGAAAGAATCCGACGATCGCATCGGGATCTTTCCGGACGATGGCGAACAGGCTGAATAGGATCGCAGGTGCAGTGCCCTTATTGGCAGGCTGAACGACCAACTGTTCGGGCCGCGCATCCCACAGCGGCGCCTGATAGAAGCGCTCATGTTTCCTGGTCAGGCTGAAGAAAGTATTCTCGCGTGATATCAGCGCTGCCACCCGCTCACGGGTCCGTTCGAGCAGTGATCTTTCGCCAATGAGTGGGCAGAATTGCTTCGGCCGGTCATCGCCAGAGATCAGGCTTGTTAAAGACCTCAGCCTTGAACCGTCGCCGCCGGCGAGAATTACCGCGAAATGATCGTCACGGGCGAATGACCCTCGGTGAGATCCGGGTATCTCGGATTGTCTTATATTCTTCATAGCTTCAAAACAAAAAAACAGGTGCGATCTTGCACCTGTTTAATCAGCTAAACTGAAGCCTTTATTCCACCAACATCCGATCGGATCATTCTCCGCTCTGATGCAGAAGTTTTGCTACCAATCCTGTCCAGCCGGTCTGATGGCTGGCGCCAACGCCGCGGCCATTGTCGCCGTGAAAATATTCGTAAAACAGGATGTGGTCGCGGAAATGCGGATCGTTCTGGAACTTTTCATTCTCGCCGAAAACCGGCCGCGTTCCATCGCCGTTTCTGAGGAAGATGTGAGAAAGACGGCGTGACAGATCTTGGGACACTTCCCAGAGGTTCATCATTACACCAGAGCCTGTCGGACATTCGACCTTTAGGTCGTCGCCGTAATAATGGTGGAATCTTTGAAGCGACTCGATGAGCAGATAGTTGACCGGAAACCAGATCGGACCTCGCCAATTCGAGTTTCCGCCGAACAATCCGCTCGTCGATTCGCCCGGCTCATAATCTACGCGGTGTTCCTCACCTTTTACCTGAAGAATGTATGGATGATCCTTATGAAACTTTGAAACGGCGCGAATACCGTGATCCGATAGGAACTCGCTCTCGTCCAACATTACCTTAAGTACCTTTTCAAGGCGTTCGCGATAGGCGACGGCGAGGAGCCTTCGCTCGCCCATTCCAGGCGTCCGCATACAGGAGACATTGTCGGTCAGGTCAGATCGATTCTCGATGAACCAATAGAGCCGCTGCTTGAAATCAGGCAGTTTATCGAGTATCTCGGGTTCAATTGTCCCAACGGCGAATAGCGGTATGAGCCCGACCATCGAACGCACCTTCAGCGGCCAGCTGCCCTCTCCGTGCATGTGCAGGACATCATAGTAGAATCCGTCGGCATCGTCCCAGAGCGAGATGCCGTCGTTCCCGAGCTTGTTCATGGCGTCCGAGATAAACAGGAAATGTTCCCAGAACTTGCTCGCGACGTCCTCATACGTGTCGTCCTCGGCGGCCAGCTCAAGGGCGATGGCGAGCATATTCAGGCAGTACATCGCCATCCAGCTTGTACAGTCAGACTGCGCCAGCTTGCCGCCCGTGGGCAGCGGACGCGAGCGGTCGAACACGCCGATATTATCGAGTCCGAGAAACCCGCCTTCAAATATGTTCATTCCCTCGCTGTCCTTTCGATTGACCCACCAGGTAAAGTTGATCATCAACTTTTGAAAGACGCGGGCCAGGAATTTTCGATCGCCGTATCCGCGCTGTTTCTTCTCGATCTGATAGACGCGAAGCGCGGCCCAGGCGTGAACCGGTGGATTCACATCGCTGAACGACCATTCGTAGGCCGGGATCTGGCCATTTGGATGCATGTACCATTCACGGAGCATCAGGATCAACTGATTCTTTGCGAAATGGGGGTCGATCAGTGCAAGTGGTATGCAGTGGAAAGCTAGATCCCAGGCCGCGTACCAGGGGTACTCCCACTTGTCCGGCATCGAGATAACATCGGAATTGAACAGGTGCGGCCAATCGTGATTGCGGCCATGTTCTCGTGCTTCCGGCGGTTTGGGCATTGCCGGGTCGCCCTCGAGCCATTCCTTAACGACGTAGTGGTAATACTGTTTCGACCACAGCATTCCGGCGAAGGCCTGCCGCTGAACAAGCTTCGCATCGTCGGAAAGGTCTTCGCGGATCAATCCAGAGTAGAACTCGTCAGCCTCGCTCGCCCGCTGTTGAAAGATCGAGTCGAAGTCGGAAAAAGGAGATCGCTTCGCCTTTGACTTTTGGGTTGAGGTATCAAGATCGGATAACCGCAATCTAAGGGTGACCTCCGATCTCGCCGGGATCTCGAGTGAAAAATTAGCCGCCGCCTTGGTGCCCCGTTTCTCAGAATTGACAGCAGTATCCTTTCCATGGATCAGATAATCATTGAACGCATCTTTTACGAATGGGGCCAGGTTTGGTGATCCGAAGAGGCGTGCACTATTGGTCTCGTTCTCCGTGAAGAGAAGTTCGTGATCTCCTTCGATATACAGGTACCGCTTTCCGTATTCAGGACATTCGATCTCGATCGCGCCGTGCTCAGTGGCTGCCTTCAGTTCGCAATTCGACTTGTTCCCGTACCAGGACCATCTATTTCGAAACCATATGGTGGGAAGCACATTGATCGATGCACTTTCGGGGCCGCGGTTGGCGACCGTTATCTTAATGAGAATGTCCTCGGCATCGGCCTTCGCGTACTCGACGAATACGTCAAAATAGCGGTCGTCGTCAAAGATGCCGGTGTCGATCAACTCAAATTCGCCCTCTGTTTTACTGCGGTTTCGGTTCTCTTCGATCAAACGCAGATATGGAAATTCTGCTTGAGGATACTTGTACAGCATCTTCATGTAGGAGTGGGTCGGGGTGGAGTCGAGATAATAGTAGATCTCTTTCACGTCCTCGCCATGGTTTCCTTCGCTGCCCGTCAATCCGAAAAGCCGTTCCTTCAAGATCGGGTCTCTGCGGTTCCAAAGAGCGATCGAAAAGCAGATCCGCTGATGCCGATCACATATCCCGGCAAGGCCATCCTCGTTCCAGCGATAGGCGCGCGACCGGGCATGGTCGTGCGGGAAGAAATCCCATGCGGAACCATCGGGGCTGTAGTCTTCACGAACCGTCCCCCAGGCACGTTCACTCAGATACGGCCCCCATCGTTTCCAGTGTTTCTCGCGGTTATCCGATTCCTGCAGTCGTTTCTGTTCGGTGTTCATAATTGCTCTGGACAAATGAGGTTAACTTCTCAGTAAATTCCTACTCATGGGGGGAGTATTCCATACATCATCTCTTAAGCGGGGACGTGGGTGGTCTCGAATGAAGGAAGGCCACTGAGTTTCACCCTAATCTTCATTTTGTTAGGCGTTGTCTGTAGTGTGTTTGAATGATCTGACCCTATTCGATCACAAAGTCGGCTGTTTGTTCAATGGTTTTGCCCGACAATAGATCCTCTATCCTTATTCGCAGAGTATATTCGTCATTCTTCAGGCTGTGATCCAGCTTGAAGTAGCCGCCAGTGTCTATTCGGATCCTATTCGACTTTGCTTCAAGCGGCGGTGACTGGGGTGCTGTTTCAAACAGGAGCGTTTCCTTTTGGTACAAACTGACCTGGATCCTTATTTTTGGTTGGCGGCTGGATCTGTCAACCTCGGCATTGTAGAGGGTGAAAGCATAGGCGACAACGTCTCCGCGACGAAATCGCGGCTTTATAGATCCGATCTCCGTCAAGCTGTCGGATGCCGTGGTAGGAGGCGGGACAACGGCCGAGTTTTCGTCCACGGCATTCAGAGTTATTACTGGGAAAAACAACTCCCCCTGTTTCAGGTCCGGGACTTCAACCCTTCGACTCGCCGAGCCTGTCTTTTCGCCGATCACGTCGCGAACAATCACCCGCACGTCGTAGAGTCCTGACCTGTTGGCCGGTAAAAAGACGGGATACGTTAAACCCTTCTCCTGCATCTTCGCCACCTCTTGAGCGGAAAGGCGAAGGGTATGAATGCGGCTAACAGTTTCGGCCGGCTTGTTCTTTTCATCAAGGAGGACGAATGTAACATCCAGAACAGCTTTCTTATACCCATTTCCATCATCAACGAAGCGGATGTCACGACCGTTAAGACGCATCATCGAATAAACAAAATCGCCTTCCTTGAGACGGCCGTCGGAACCAGTATTGCTGTAGAATGCATTTAATCCGACGCTTAATTCCGTTCGCGGAAACGCGGAATTCAAGATCTCTGCGATCTCACTTGGTTTGTGTGTGCGGCTATTTGCATTGGTCCCTTCTTCGAAACCGGCGAAGAACCCAGATCGCGAATAAATCTGCCAGTCCCCTCGTTTTAGTTTTATTTCGATCTTGTGATATTTTCTGCCTGCGAATGAGCCCTCCTCGGGTTGGTAAGCAAATAGATAATAGCCTTTTTCCAGGTTCAATAGATCTCTTATGGAGCTATCAAGACGGTTTGACCCTTTTGAGAAGCCCCCGCCCGTTTCAATTGCAAGAATTGCCAGACCGTCCTGTAGATTTCTGGCTTCAGTCAATCGATTGATGATCGCCTTCTCGGTGCTTGTCGGCTTGGCGACATTTGGCTGTTCGGGCAGTACCTCATCCTCGGCCCGAAGCAGCGCAGCATTAAACTGACCACGGGCATCGATCGAATTAAATACGATCGATGATCGATTGGCTTCGGCAATCAAACTACGGAGTGAATCCAAAGTGCGTGTCTCACGATCATCCCGGTTAATAACTGGAAACCCGTCTGACAAGAAGAAAATGACCTTGCGACCACTGACCCCTTTTAATCTACGGGAAACTGTTTTCAGGGTCTCAATAATGCTTAAGGTTCGATTGTCCCGGATAGAATCCTCAAATGTCTCACGAGCTTTTCGATCTTCAGCTGATTCGAACGACCTCCTGCCCTGACCCGATGCCTTGAGCGTATAATCGGCCTTCTCTCGTTCAAAAAGGTCCCCGCCTCGGCTGTCGCAGATCGAAGACGAAGACCACCCGATCTTACTTATGATCAGCCGAAGCTGCGCTTTGTCAGACGTATACTGCCCAGTAAGGCTGCTCCCTGGTTTTGTTTGATAAACAGCCACCAGATCACCGGACCGCATTTGTTCATTCACAAATCTCAGGAGTGCCTCGCGCGAGGCCGCAACGCCGCTTTGAGAGGCTGCACACCCGCCATTGTCGACCACAAAGGTGATAGTACGTCGAGTTCTGTCCGCGCGAATGTTTACCGGCGGTTCAAATGTTGTGTCATGTTTGCCAATCTCCGTTTTGCCACTGACAGATCTTCGACCTATCTCGGCGCTTATGTACGAGAAGTTCGTGATTTTCTGAAGCTTGCCATCTTGAAACACCTCAAAATCATCCACTGTCAAATTGCTTATTTGTTTGCCATTCTGATCAACAACAACTGCATCGACCTTTA
>JAJNPX010000083.1 GCA_021155145.1 Acidisarcina sp.
TTCAGCCACTGCAGAGGCCCGCGCGTCAGCAAGGGCGTGACGGTCAAGTTGATTGTTAAGCCCTTGCTTACGCGCGGGCTTCTGCACTTCTTCGATCGACGTCGCGGTCTCGGCGATCTCAGGAGGCAAGTTGGACGATCTGATATTGATCCCGATGCCTACGATGACGGCGAGGCCTTTGGGGGTGTCGGTTGTTTCGGCAAGGATGCCGCAGATCTTCTTTCCATCGACGTGGAGGTCGTTGACCCATTTTAGATCAGCATCAATGCCAAATTCCTCGAGCGTGTCGTGGACGGCGACGCCGGTCATCAAAGTGATCAGCGGAAGGAACTGCGTCTCGATGTTTGGCCGCAAGACGATGCTGAAATACAGACCTGCATCAGGTTCGCTTACCCACGTCCGCCCATGCCGCCCGCGTCCCGCGGTCTGCTGCCGCGCGACTATGCACAAGCCTTCCTCCGCCCCGAGCCGGGCCTGCTTGAGTGCCTCGGTGTTCGTTGAGTCGATCGAGTCGAAGGTGAGAAGATTGATGTTCAAAGTTTGGAGTTCCAGCTTTAGCTGGCCTTTGCTATATTGTTTAGACCCTTCTCCACAACGGAAGCCACCTAAAGGTGGAACTCCGAACTGCGTGATCAAACAGGCCTCCAAAGCGAATCGATGTAGAAATCCTCGGCGTTGTAGAATTCCCGATCGATCTCGAAGCCGCCGTCGCCCGCAAGTTCGTCGATCATTGCGTGCGTGTATTTCTGCGAGATCTCCATAAATATCGCTTCCCATTGTTCGAAATTAAATGAGCGGTTCAGAGCCTTGATGGTGACGGTCTGCTTTTCGCGGGAGATGAGAAAAGAGCGGGCGGCGCATTCCATCGGCCTGTACTGGGCATAATGCGAGAACTTGTCGAGGTCGAAGTTACCGCCCAGTTCACGATTGATGCGTGCGAGCAGGTTCAGGTTGAACGCGGCTGTGACGCCCTGCGGATCGTCGTAAGCGGCAACGATCGTTCGCGGGTCTTTCTGCATATCGAACCCGACGAAGAGGCGGTCGTTCTCGCTCATCACGCCTCGCAGCGAGCGGAAGAACGCGACTGCATTGTCTCGAAGAAAATTGCCGATGTTCGAGCCGAGAAACATTATGACCTTGCGTCGACCGTTCCCGTTCTTCAGCGAATCGAGAACTTTGAAGTAATCGCCGGTGTGTGGATCGATGCGGAGGTCGGGGAATTTCTCCTTGAACTTTGCTTCGAGTGCGTCGTTGGCCTCTTTCGAGATGTCGATCGGCTCGTATCGAAAATCGACGCCGGTCGATAACAGATGCTCGATCAGCACGGCAGTCTTCGTCCCGTCGCCCGCGCCGAGTTCGATCAGGTCGATCGGAACGCCAGGATTCGCGTCCGCCTCTTCACCAGGTTGCGGACCGGAATGTCCTTGTTCCGTTCGTTCCGTGAAGGCGTCGCAGATAGCGGCCTTTTGTTCGGTGAAGATCTTCATCTCCGCCCGCGTCGGGTAATACTCGGGCAGCTCCATTATCTTCATGAACAGCCTCGAGCCCTCGTCGTCATAAAAGTATCGGGACGAGAGCTGCTTTGGGCTCGACGAGAGGCCCTTGAGGACGTCCTCGGCGAATTGAGTGAGCTCCGGTGAAGTTGTTGATCCCATAGACCTTGAAATAAACCGCCGAGAGGCGAAAATATTTATTGCCGTCCCCGGCGTCTTTGCGTCTTCGCGGTAAAAACTATCTTGCCAAACGAATACCCGTGAACTGCCAACGCAGGTGAGGGTGAAAAAAGTTGCGGTAAGTTGGACGGCTGTGGCCATCCGGCGTTGCGACCGATGCACCGCGAAGAACCATTTGGTTCATCATGAACTTCCCGTTGTATTCGCCGACAGCCCCCAACGGCTTTCTGAATCCCGGATAGGGAAGATATGCTGAATTCGTCCACTCCCAGCGGAGTCCCCATTCGAATTTTGTATTCGCGGCCTCCCATTCGAACTCGGTCGGAAGCCGCATCCCTTTCCATTCTGCGAATGCCGAGGCCTCGTAAAGCGAGACGTGGCAGACGGGCGAGTTCAACGGAAGACGTCGCAGGCCGCCAAGGGTGAAGTGATGCCATTCGCCATCGCGGTTGTGCCAGTAGAGCGGGGAAGTGATGCCCTCTCGGTTCACCCAATCCCAACCTTCGGAGTGCCACAGGCGATGGTCTTTGTACCCGCCGTCGTTTATGAAATCGATAAATTCTTCGTTCAGTACGAGCCGGTTCGAGATGGAAAAATCGTCGAGATAGACCTTGTGAACAGCGAGCTCATTATCGAAACAGAATCCGTCACCATCGTATCCGATCTGTTGTATCACGCCTTCGGCCGCGACGAACTTCTCTTCGCCCGTATCGAGAGTTTCTTCGGGGGCCCAGTCCGTGCGATAGGCCGGGAAAAGCGGATTTACGCCAAAAGTGAACTTGAGGTCGGTGAGGAACAGCTCCTGGTGCTGCTGTTCATGATTCAGGCCAAGTACAGCCAATTCGCGGAGTTCGTCGGAAGCGATGTGGGCATCCTGACCTGACAAAAGATCTCCCATATGCTTGTCCACGTATTTCCGGTATTCAAACACCCGTTTTACCGTGGGCCTGCTAAGATCGCCCCTATTATCGCGGGCGGTGCGTTCGCCGATGGAGTTGTAATAGCTATTGAACAGGTAGCCGAAACTCGGATCGAACTCCTCATAGCCCCGCGAGAACTTCTTCAGGATCATCTCCTCGAAGAACCACGTCGTATGGGCAATGTTCCACTTCGCCGGCGAGACATCGACGATCGGCTGCGGTATGTAGTCTTCGGTTTCGAGCGGCTCACAGAGTGCTTCGGTGTATCGCCGAACGCGGAGGTAATATTCGAGCAGGGTCTCAGTCCCTGATCGTGAAGTTGATGCTGCCTGCATTACACCATTTAACCAAAAAGTCGGGTTTCTTCAAAAAAATTCTTTCTACGGAAGGCTCATTGACTCACCCGAACGGGCTCAACGGAAACAAATCACAAGAGTGATCCGATGGTCAACGGGACTGGTAGGTCCGGATCGTAAGCAGAGCCTCCTTGGCGATCGTTGCCATATACGGGTCCGGGCTGGCCGACAGCGACTCGAGCGTGTCGATAGCTGAAACGTTGCCGATCGCTCCGAGCGAATATGCTGCCTCGCGGCGTGTGTCGGCCGCCTCATTCTTATTTTTGGCCACCTCGGTCAGCACCTTGACAGCCGCGCTGAACACCGGCGATGCGGCCGAAAGGCCATCCCCTTTGACGGATTTATATTTGTCCGGCAGGAAATTTTGTGGGGTGACGCTGTAGGTGCCGCCGGAGTTGACCAACTGTGCGATCTGGCCTATCGATCGGGCAGCCGACCGTCTTAGGAATTCATGGGATTCGGTCGGGCGTTCCTTGAGAACGGCGACCAGAGATCCGATAGCGCCCCGATCACCCGAATAGCCGAGAGCAACTGCCGCAGCGGCCCTAATCTCAAGGTCCTTGTCTCCACTAAGAACTCGTTCGAGCGGCGGCCCGGCCTTCGGGCTCCTAACCGACCCCAGCGCATAGGCCGATTCTTTTCGCACAAACGGCTCATGATCGCTGAGCAGGGGAACAAGTACAGCCACCGCCTCCTGCTCGGGAAGAAATCTGACGCTGGCCGCCGCCTCGGCGCGAACTATCGGAGACGGGTCACTCAGGGCCGGAACAGCTAAACGCGAAGCCTCGGGCGAACGCCGGTTGCGGATCTCGAATAGTGCCGATCGCTTTTGTTCGAGGTCGCCGTTCCGCAAGGCATCCGAAAGCTGCTCAAGACTCTGGGCAGAAGCGGCCTGAGCACAAACAAGCAGAAACACGGAAACGACAAACAGGCGGCGGACCAACCGTCCTCTGCTGCCATCCGTCCGACGATCTAGTTGCAATTTCGCGAGCGATATCATGCCGCCCGCTGCCAACGGTTCGCTTGTACGCGTTCCCATTCAGTTACCTGGCGGGCACGTTTGTTCTCGTATGCGTTTGCCAGCGACAGGATGATCTCGTCGGCCGGATGTCGCGAGGTTTGCTGGGCTTGTAGTACGGAGGCTCGTTCCGACATGGGAACTAAGGGTTTATCAATATTGCGGGCGATAGTTGTAGATGTTTGCTTGACCATCTGAGTGCCTCCTTCGCTTTTGGGGCAGACGGTCAAGCGGACTCGTTTAGGTCAAGTCGGCACCGTCTGCAATAAAGTTTTTATACTCATCAAAGCTTTCGTGTTGGTAAAACTCCTACCTTAACGGTCCCTATAGAATAGCACAAAACCGCCGCCGCATTCGAGAAAAATAGACAATCGCCGCCAACTTTTATAGACTATGGGTATGTTAAAGGTCCATCAGACCCTCGCCCTCATGTAGCCACTCGCGGCGCATGGCCGTGCAGTGGCGTTCCCCGTCATCAATTGATCAACCGAATTACTAATTGCATTGGATAGCTAAACAGCTATTCGATACAATTGGCGTTTTTACGAGTGTTTCAAATGGACGAAAAGTATTTTGCAAAGAAAGTAGAGGCGAAGTGGCAAAAGAAATGGGACGAGGCACGGGCATTCGAGGTGGCCGTCGAGCCGGAAATGCCTAAGTATTACCAGTTGGAGATGCTGCCGTATCCATCCGGCAATCTCCATATGGGCCACGTCAGAAATTATTCGGTCGGTGATGCCGTCGCCTGGTTCAGGCGGCTTCAGGGGTTCAACGTCCTGCACCCGATCGGATGGGATTCGTTTGGCCAGCCTGCGGAGGACGCGGCTGTAAAACGCGGCGTAAATCCGCGTGAGTGGACCGAAGAGAATATCGGTGTGATGCAGGGTCAGTTAAAGCGTCTGGGCCTGGGCTATGACTGGTCGCGTCAGATCGCCGCCCATCGGCCTGAATATTACAAATTCGATCAGTGGTTCTTTCTCAAAATGTTCGAAAAAGGCCTCGCGTATAAGCGAATGACGCAGGTCAACTGGTGCGAACACGACCAGGCTACGCTTTCAAATGAGCAGGCAAGCGGCGGTATTTGCTGGCGTTGCGGCAACCCGGTGACGAAGAAGGACCTCGAACAATGGTTCCTGAAAACAACGGCTTACACCGATCAATTGCTCGATGACATCGTCGAGATCGAGTCGGGCTGGCCCCAGAATGTGATCAAAAGGCAGCGCGACTGGATCGGCCGGAGTGACGGAGCTTATGTCGATTTCAAGATACAGGCAAATACGGGGCAGCTGCGTCAGGCATCGGCCGGCGCGCCGCGGTTGATAAAAGTTTTCACGACGCGGGTCGACACGATCTATGGCGCCAACGCGATCGTTGTCGCTCCGGCTCATCCCGTGATCGAGGCATTCAGGGCGACCTTGCCTCTGTCCGTGAAAGTAAAGATCGACGAAATGATGGCCGAGATACTAAAGCCTCGCGATCGCGACGAGGAGATAGAAAAAGACGGCGTCGATACGGGCATCAAGGCGCTGAACCCGTTCAGCGGCGAGCCGCTGCCGGTATGGGTAGGCAACTACGTGATGATGGAGTATGGGACGGGAGCGGTAATGAGCGTTCCCGCGCACGATGAACGAGACTTCGAATTTGCCAAAAAATTCGGCCTGCCGATCCGCCAGGTCATTTCGGAACCGCATCTCGTACACGAACACCATACGATGCAGGCGCTCGCGTTAGAGGTTCCCTTTGTCGACACAGGCGTCCTCGTCCATTCGGATTTTTGGAATGGCAGGCCGAGCGACGAAGCAAAGAAAGAGATGGCCCTCTATGCTGAAAAGCACGGGTTTGGCGAGCGCGCGACGACCTATCGGCTGCGTGACTGGGGGATATCGCGCCAACGTTTTTGGGGTTCACCGATACCGATCGTCTATTGCGACGCATGCGGCGTCGTGCCTGAGCGGTACGAAAACCTGCCCGTTCGTCTGCCGGAGAATGCCCCGATCACCGGTTCGGGCGAGTCTCCGTTGGCAAAAGTTCCCGAGTTTTATAAGACGAAATGTCCCAAGTGCAACGGGCCTGCTCACCGCGAGACGGATACGATGGACACTTTCGTCGATTCGTCGTGGTACTACTTCCGATATCTTGACCCCGATAACCCGGAACAGCCGTTTGATCCTGAGATGGCCGCTTACTGGACACCGGTCGATCAGTACATAGGTGGCGATGATCATGCCGTGATGCATCTTATCTATGCGAGGTTTTGGACCAAGGTAATGCGCGACCTTGGCATGGTCGCGTTCGGGGAACCATTCAAGCGTCTCCTGACACAGGGTATGGTCGTCGGTGAGACGTTCTTTGACGATTCGACCGGTAAACGAAGATACTTTTCGCCGGATCAGGTCTCCGTGGAACGGGATGCGAAGGGAAAGATCGTATCCGCGCGGGCCGGCGACGGATCCGAGTTGAAACACGCGATCGAACGGATGTCCAAGTCGAAAGGCAACGGTGTAGATCCGGACGAGATGGTCGAGATCTACGGTGCGGATGCGACCAGGCTGTTCGTGCTT
>JAJNPX010000097.1 GCA_021155145.1 Acidisarcina sp.
CCCGCAGCAACCGCGGGCAAGAACTAATTCTAACCGCGGGGCAAACTTTGTCAAGGTGGTTGCATCTGAGTGCCTAAGCAGAGGTGCCTTTTTACAGCTTGACACCATTGGTTTTTGCCCTGAAAATACGTGAGTTGTCAGGAGTTAGGTCTGGACCGTTCGAGTTATGCCGTTTTAGCGGATCCTTGTTGAAAAGGTTTTGCTCCTGTGTGGGTTAGTATCTGATGATCAAAACTCGAAAGCACCCATCGATATTGTCGATTGCGCTGGCAGTATTGCCTATGGCGTCGTTGCTGTTTGCGGGCATGATGCCTGCCTCAGCGCAGTCCTCGGGTTTGGCAGTGATCAAGGGTGTCGTCCTTTCCGAAAATGGAAAACCGATTGGGGACGCTACTGTCGCGGTTTTCCGTTCGGGCACTGCGATCCTTTTGAAGCAAGTCCAATCGGCTGCGGACGGGAGTTTTTTAGCACGAATCAATCCGGGGAGATACACCGTTTTGGCGGTGGCCCAGGGGTTTAACCCGGCCACGGTCGCGGATGTCGAAGTACTGCGGTCGGCGCAACTCACGTATGGGTTCAAGCTCGAAAGATCGGGGAGCGGGAACACTCTGCCGGAGAAACGGGTTGATAGGAACAACCCCAAATGGGCTCGACGGGCGGCATCGATCAGCAGGTCGATATATCAGAATTCTGAAGGCGACGTTCCGGTTGCGATTGGCGAAGGGGAATCCGCTCCCGCCGAAGACGCCGCGAAGCGCGAAAGCCGAACTGCAGCCGAAACTTATTTTTCCTCTTCTGAGGAAGGTAATTTCGTCGGTCTGAATTTCGCAACCTTGCTCCCGGTCACAGACAGCACAGAGCTCGTCCTGGCCGCTCAAACCGGAAGCGGCGCCTCGGCCCCTCAACGTTTCGAGGCCCAAGCTAAGATCCGGCCAAATGACGATCATCAATTACGCCTCACCGCCTCGATAGGTAAACTCGGAAAACTCGCAAGAGATCGCGATCTCGATGCAGACATACTGAATCAGCTTTCCCTTCAGGCAACTGACGAATGGAAGATCCGCGAAGGGATCATCCTCGTTTATGGCTTCGATTACGCCAGATTCTTTGGTGCCGGGAGTGACTTCTCGATCAGCCCACGCCTCGGTTTTCAGTACGACATAAATCCCAAAACCAGAATTCGCACCGCGTTCACGACGCAGACCGAGGACAAGAATTGGTCACGTGCGATCGCGTTGGAGGATGCTCAGGTCATATTTAGAGAACCGGTCTCGATCGAAGAAGTGTTGATAGAGAACGGCAAACCTGTAATGAACAGGAGCAGTCGGTTCGAGTTGGGTTTTCAGCGAGTACTGGATAACAAGTCGAGTATTGATGCCAATCTCTTCATTGACGCGACGTTCTCGCGTGGAGTCGGCGTCGCATCTTCGCCGCTCGGAAACGCCACATATGGTTTTGAGGAATTTACGGGAAATCAGAGAGGCGAGACACAAGGCATCAGCCTCGTCTATAACCGCCGGTTAACTGGCCGAATAAGTACCTCTGCAGGATATAGTTTTGGGCGAGGCCAACGGCTGTCCCTCAATGGTCTGAATCGGGCCAGCGAGTTGTTCGAGACAAGCGCATTCCAAACTTTTTTCGGCCAAGTAGACGCTGATTTCAAAACGGGCACTAACATAAAGACCGTTTTCCGACTTTCCCCTGACGCGACGATTTTTGCGATCGACCCGTTCCAGGGAAGGCTGGCGATCTACGATCCAAGTATGAGTATACTTGTGACACAGACCCTTCCAACGCTGGGCCTTCCGATCCGCGCCGAAGCTATAGTCGACGCACGCAATATTTTTGATTTTCATACCGGGATCGCAAGTGAGGAAGGAACTTTAAGATTGACCGGTCAGGGTCCTACTTTGCGAGGCGGCATACTCGTCAGGTTCTGATCCATTAAAGATCCATTAAGGCTCTCGCAAGGAAGGCTTTACCTGTTGCGGGGCCTTTTCCTTTGTCGGATTCTACAAAATATTGGATTACTTACTAGAAATCTGGATTTTCCCGCCCCAGGTCGGCCAATTGCCTAATTGTGGACTTCCTAAATCGTTCAGTTGTATTGACTTACCGATGGTGTTGATATGAAGCATGTTGGAACAAACCTTGCGTTCTAAATCTGTTGCATTAGTTTGCCCACACCGATGAAGGGAAAGGTCCTTACAAGTTGGAGTTTAATATGGCTGGTATTCGCGGTCTTATTTGCTGCGGGCGGAGCTCTTAATCTTGCCCAAAGAGCGTCTCGCGAACTCCCTCCGACTGATGGCGTAGTGTGGCTGCAAAGGGCCGACGGGATATACGCGGAGAAGGTCTTGCCGGGTCTTTCCGGTTCGCGTGCGGGCATATCGCCGGGCGACAAACTCCTAACGATCAGCCTCGACGGCAAAACCTTTGATGAAGTTGCATCCCCGGCCGATGTGCCGATGTATCTGGATGCAGCAGGCGTCGGCGGAAGTCTTACTTATTTCTATCAGAAAACTTCGTACTCATTCTCGAATAACTTCTATTACGCCGATCTAAGAAATATCGACACGCTGCCGCGTTGGACTCCGGCACTTGTTTTTCTTTCTTTCGTAGGGTTGGTTTGGCTCGGCATCGGTGTCTTTGTTTTGTTCAAGCAAGGGAGCCGTTCGCCCTTTGTCCTTCATTTTGCGACGATCTGTCTGGCAGCCTTTGTATTTCATGTCTATAAACCGCTAGGGGCCGAGCAGGATTTTGACATGGCGGTCAGCCTTCTGGACGATCTTGCTTTTGCGTTCTTCGTCCCGCTATTCATGCATTTCTGCTTCCGGTATCCGGTTCGAAGTGAAATATTCGATCGGGAAAAGTGGAAAACGTTGGTCCTTTATGTGCCGGCCGCCGTGCTTACATCGACGGCGCTGGTTTTGACCCTGGGATCGCTTTTGCCGTTCGAGTCCATTACAACTCCGCTCAGGAGTTTCATCGCAGCGAATCACGTGTACAACCGGCTCAATCAGATGTTGCTGATCCACTTCGTCGCAGGGATCTCGATCGGCTCGACGATCCTGATCTGGCGATTCTTCAGTAGTAAGCAGGTTCTCGTTCGCCAGCGGCTGAAATGGGCGATGTGGGGCACTTTTGTTTCGGTCATCCCGATCGTTGGAGTTCAGATCGCGAGGCGTTTTGTTTACCTGCCGGATGATACTCTTACGACAGCTATCACAACGCTTCCTCTCGCCCTTATCCCGCTGAGCTTTGGTCACTCGGTAGTACGTTACCGGCTGATGGACGTTGACGTCGTCGTGCGGCGTGCATTGGTCTATGCGATCACCACGATCGCGATCGCGATGATGCTCGGCGCCGTGGCCCTTGGCCTGGTCTTCCTCGCTGTCGGCAGCAACCTTTCAACTACCGAGATAACGTTGCGTGCCCTTATCGCTATTGTCGCGATGGCGGCGATAGTTATGTTGAGCGAACCGCTGAAGAATTTTCTCCAGGAGCGTGCAGAGCGGTTTTTCTACGGTCCAAGATATGATCTGAGAAGCGGGCTTCTCGACTTTGGCCGAACTCTTTCAGCAACGACCGCAATGGGCCCGCTTCTGGATGGCCTTACCGAACGGCTGCAGCAGGTGCTCGATGTCGAAAAGCTGGCGGTATTTATAGAAAGCGACGAAACGCCGGGAAGTTATGAGATAGCCAAATCCATAGGCCTGAGCGATAGCTACCGCCTCCCAAACGATTTCAAGCAGATGGTCCGCCAGAAGTCTGCAGAAAAGGGCATTGTCCGAGCGGACGAATTCGATGTAGCTGACGACCTTGTTTCATTAGTCCCGATGAACGGAAACGAGAACGGGCATTTTCCGATCCGTCAGGAACTGCACTATTACGTTCCTTGCGTCGTGAGAAGTAAAATGGTGGCGGTCATTGGGTTAGGGCGAGCGCGGGACGGTTCGCTTCTCTCGTCCGAAGACCTTGAGATCCTGAAAACGGTATCGGGATATATTGCGGTCGCTATAGAGAACAGCAGCCTCTATCAGCAGCAGAAAGAACAAACGGAAGAACTCTCGTTGCTCAAGGAGTTTAACGAATCCATCGTCGAGTCGGTGAATGTTGGCCTTATCGCTGTTGATGAGAACGGTCGCATCACCCGTTGCAACACCACATTCGAAGAGATGATGGGACTGCCGCGAGACGAGGTTTCGGGTAAGCTTTTCGAAGAAGTATTCGATGAGACCTTCGCATACAATCTCAGCAACATTCTCGGAAAATCGAGGTGGCATTTAACCGAGATCCGCAATGCGTACAAGATGCACGCTTATGATGCGAAGGGCAGATCTCTTATGCTGAACGTCGCTGTTGCTCCGCTACGGTCCGTATCGAGCTCGCAATCCGGCGCCATCGTCGTGCTTGAGAACGTTTCCTCTAGGATCAAGCTCGAGGAGACCCTGCAGCAAAGCGAAAAGCTTTCGAGCATTGGCCTGCTCGCGGCCGGTGTCGCCCACGAAGTGAATACGCCATTGACGGGCGTCTCAAGCTACACCCAGATGCTTCTGGGAATGATCCCGGAAACCGATCCCAAACATGCCTTGCTGCAGAAAATGCAGCGGCAGACCGACAGGGCGAGCAACATCGTAAGCAACCTCCTGAATTTCTCACGTATCGGGAGCGTTACCGACTCGACCGACATGGATATCAACCAACTGATGGATGATTCCTTGCAGCTTTTGGAACCGCAGATACGTAAATCAAATATCGAGATCGTTAAGGATTATTCGCCTGAGATGCTTCCTATATTTGGCAACGGTGGAAAGCTGCAGCAGGTTTTCACCAACCTGATCCTCAACGCTCGCGACGCCATGATCAATGGCGGAAAGATCACGCTTCGCACCCGGGTTATCGAGGAAGAAGAGATCAAGATCGAGGTCGCCGACACGGGCGAAGGTATCCCGCCGGAAAATCTCGGCAAGATCTTTGACCCCTTCTTTACGACGAAGGGGGTAGGCAACGGCACCGGGCTCGGGCTTGCGGTTACTTACGGCATTGTTCAGGAGCACGGCGGTACCATCGAAGCATTCAGCGAACAGGGTAAAGGGACGACGTTCATCCTTTCGTTCCCCGTCGCGTCAAAAGTCCGCCAGCGGGCAGTTAGTTAGATCGCTGCAGCATCCTGGTGATCACGGACTATCCGTATCGCGTAGATCGCTGCACCCATCGCGATCAGCATTATTACCGACGCCGTCCAAAAAGTTTTTGTGACGGTAACGTCATCCACCTTGTTGAACGCATTGTTCAGCAGCACTCCGCCAACCGTAGGCCCGATCGCCCTAGCCAGGCTTGCCCCCGACTGCATTATCCCAAGGGACGCGCCTTGCCGGTCCTCAGACGAGATCTTTGAGGCCAGGCTCGTCAATGACGGCGACGCAAATGCATTTCCGATCGACAGCACCGAGCATGTGGCCAACAAGCCGCCTAGTCCGCCGAACTCGGGGCCAAGT
>JAJNPX010000101.1 GCA_021155145.1 Acidisarcina sp.
TCGATCTGATCAAAAAGGTGCGGAATATCCGTTCGGAGATGAACATCAAGCCGAGCGACAAGGTCGCGGTACACGTTGCCGCGAGCGCCGAGATGCGTGCGAACTTCACCGCGAACGAAGCCCAGATCAAAAAGCTTGCGCGTGCTGATAACATTGTTCTCGGTGATCGGCTGGATGTACCGAAGGCTTCGGCTAAAGCGGTTCTGTCAGGCGGTGCCGAGATCGCGGTCCCGCTCGAAGGGCTGATCGATTTCGACAAGGAACGCGAACGGCTGCAAAACCAGATCGCCAAGCTCGACACCGAGCTCCAACGCCTTAATGGCCAGCTCTCGAACGCCAACTTCGTCGAGCGTGCCCCGGCGGAAAAGGTGCAGGACTTGAGGGACAGGAAGGATGAGATCGAGACCTCTACGAGAATTCTAACGGAGAACCTAGATGCGATCAGTTGATTCGGTTTTCAACTACTCCGGGCTTATCTTCTTTTGCTTGTTCGCTGCCGCGTTTTGTCCAGCCGTGAGCGGACAACCGATCGAATTGACGGAGCAGCAGTATGATCTGGCCGTAGCCCGGTTCCAGACGTCAACGAACGGAGTTTCGAGGAGGGAATTGACGCGTACAGAGGACCTCTCCGATGGTAAAGTCATTAGGACGGTCGAAACCGTCCGCGAGGTTGATGTGTCTGGAAATAGTCGAACTTTGACTAGGACCATAGATACTAAGGGCATTTCCGAGAGCGAGACCATCTGGATCGGGTCGTTTCGTTACACTCGGGATGGTACGAAATGGCAGAAGGAGGATCTCTCCCGCGGTCCCTTTACAGGCTCAGGACCTCCTGAGGCGAGCGATGTTGTCAAATACCTTTTCGAAGAGGTCCGAAATGGGCCTCTGGTAACATTTATATTCACTCAAGAGATCGTTTTCGACCGCGAAACGGGTAAACGATTCGAGACTACCAGGACTCACACAAACCGATATTTTTGGCGTCAAAGATCCGAGAGAACGAAGAGCGAAGGAAATCCTGAGAACATAGTTGAACGGTCATCAACGACCTATGATTACAGTCCGGGGAAGATCGAGATCAAACCACCGATAGAATAATCGTATGAACTGGCTCGATAATGGTGAGGTTCTTTCGGCGATCGGCCATTTTTTGGCCGAGGATATTGGTCGTGGAGATATAACGACGTCCTCGACGGTTCCGCCGGATGTTCGCGGGATTGGCCGGTTCCTGGCTAAGGAATATTTGGTGATTTGCGGAATGGAAGTGGCCGAGGCCGTCTTTGTCCATCTCGACGCCGATGTCGGCGAGATAGAGACTACATTTTCCGACGGCGACGAGGTCAAAGAGGGAACCGTTTTCGGGACGATCAAGGGTTACGCTGACGTGCTACTCACCGGGGAGCGTGTCGCCCTAAATCTGATCCAGCGAATGTCGGGTGTCGCGACGTTGACGCGGCAGTTCGTTCGGGCGGTCGAAGGGACCAACGCCTCGATCGTCGATACGCGAAAGACGACTCCCGGCTTGCGGCTGCTGGAGAAATACGCGGTGACTATCGGCGGCGGGAAAAATCATAGGATGGGACTCGATGACGGTGTGTTGATAAAAGATAACCACATCGCTCTCGCGGGCGGCGTTACCGAGGCGGTAAAGGCTGCAAAGCACACGGCCGGCCATCTCCATAAGATCGAGGTCGAGATCACGAATTGGGCACAGCTGCGCGAGGCAATAGAGGCGGGCGCCGACATCGTTATGCTCGATAATCAGACGCCGGAGGAGGCTGCAAAACTCGTCCAAATGTCGCGCAACCTGAACCCGAATGTGATCATTGAAGCATCGGGCGGGATGGAATTAGACCGGGTTCGCTCTTACGCAGAAGCGGGTGTGGACCTTATCTCCGTCGGGCGGCTCACCCATTCCGCACGAGCCGTCGATATATCCTTCAAGGTCCAAACAATGTGACATACAGTTTGGAGTTCCAGCTTTAGCTGGCCCCTCGGATGCCTCAAGGCTCCTAGTGGCAACAGATCCCGCCTAAACGCGGAACTCGGAATTTTGGGCGCCGTCTTTTTCCAACGGGATGAACCAGATCGCTGCGGTAGAAATGATCAACGCTGCCGTCGTCACGATCCCGCCCTCGATGCCATAATCGCCGCCGGTGAGCCATGCGGGGCCGAGGTCTGTTTCACGCAGGACGGGGTGCTTCACGATCTCCGTTAATCCGCTTACCTCGACACCGAATATCGAGCCCTGGGTCCAGTTCCATGCCAGATGAAGCCCGAAGGGAAGCCACAGGTCTCTAGTCTTCAAATACGCTACGCCAAACCAGATCCCCGCAATGGCGGTGTTCGCGGAGGATATCCAATTCGCTCCGGGATTTCCGAGGTGGACCGCGCCGAATATGATGGATGTTGCGAAGATGGCCGGCCATGCCAGCCCCGATCGAGCAAACGTCTGAAGGATATAACCGCGAAACAGAGCCTCTTCAAATGCCGCCGCGGATGCAAAAATGGCAAGCGAGAGTAGGAGCGTCGCCGCGATCGAGCCGAGGCCGACGGGGTTGATCGAGAACGAAAGCCCGCCCGCCAAAATCCCGATACCCGCACCGAGCGCGAATGTCAGACCGCCGGCGATCAAACCGATGATCAGGTTCCTGGCCCAATGACCCTCTGGTGAGGCGCCGAGTGCGGAGTACGGAAGGCCTTCGAGATACTTTCCGCAGAGCCAGCCGACTATTAGCACTACGGCGAGCGAGACCAGTCCGTTCACAAACAGAAATACTGCCGTTCCGGGCTGAGTGGAAACTGAGATCGCGGACAAAAGGGCTATTGC
Source organism: Acidisarcina sp. (assembly GCA_021155145.1). GTDB lineage: Bacteria > Acidobacteriota > Blastocatellia > Pyrinomonadales > Pyrinomonadaceae > OLB17. The sequence goes on from JAJNPX010000101.1 coordinate 2,831, forward strand.
CGCGGTTCCGAAGAAAAGTCCGGCAAGGACGATTGCGAGTACAAATATCGCAAAACGCCAACCGGAGCGGATCTTACCGTCCGCACCAAAAATGAGGTCGTTCATATTCATCGGCCTAGTTGAGTTTAGCGAACGCTGGTTGTCCGTCAAAATCCGGAACGGCCCCGTCTTGTGTGCTAAACTTTCTGTCGAATGAACCCTGCTCCGCCCAAACAAAACCGAGTGTTCGTTGTGGTTCTCGGCCTGCTGGTCCTTGCCCTGCTGGTCCTGCTGGTGCTGCTTCAATCATCCAACCTTTGGAAAAGCTTTACGGTCGAAACGGCAAGCGACACGCTCTTGCTCTATGGCCTTACTTCGCTCAATGTCGCGGCGTTCGTGGTTTTCGGGTTCATCTTTTTGCGCAGCATCGTAAAACTGATGCGCGAGCGGCGGGCGCTCGAACTTGGGTCGAAGATCAAATCACGGCTGCTGTTCTATTTCGCACTGATCAGCCTGTTGCCGATAATCGCGATGGCGGTTTTCTCGTATCTCTTTATGAACCGCGCCCTTGACCGCTGGTTCACTCAGATCCCTGAGAACGTTGTGCGCGAAGCGGAAAAGATACAAGAGAAATCGAACGCGGATCAATTCGCAAGGCTTGTAAACACGGGCAAGATCCTTTCGGTAACGATCGGCACGCGCGAGTTGAGCGAATCCGAACTCGAGAGGATCGCGCGTGAAGGAAACCTTGCGTTCATCGAGGTGATCGACCAGAGCGGCAAGGTGGTCGCTCACGCCGGCCCGGTCTCACCGGACGATGCACCAGCCGAATTCGAGCTTATCCAACGTGGAAGCTTTAATGCCGTGGAACTTTCAGACGGCAGCGGCGTGGATGTTTCGGCAACTCGACTAGACGACGGGAGAATGGTCCTGCTCGGCGTCGATCTGAGGCAGACGGAGAGCGTGAATTCGATGTTCGAAGGCGCGCTGGTCGAGCTCGACCGCCTCAAGCAGCAGCAGTTTACCGTGCGTCAGATAGGCCTGCTCACGCTCGGCGTGCTGACTTTCCTATTGATCTTCGCCTCGTCCTGGACGGCTTTTTACATCGCTCGTGGAATAACGGTGCCGATCAAGGCACTGGCCGAAGGTGCTGAACGTATCGCTCAAGGAGATCTTGGCCATCAGGTCGGCGTGGTTGCCGAGGACGAACTTGCGCTTCTCGTCTGGACGTTTAACGAGATGTCCTCAAAGCTCGAGCAGAATGCTTCGGAATTGACCGAAAGGCGGCGTTATATCGAAACCGTCTTGTTGTCTCTGCCCACGGGCGTAATATCGATCGATCCATCGGGTCGGATCAGTACGATCAATCCCTCTGCCAAGGCGATACTCGATCTCGAACCGGGAGATTTTGGCGGGGTCGAACTGATGAGCCTGATCGACGAAAGCGATCGCGAATCGATCCAGCGTCTGATAAACCGTGCGAAACGGACCGGCCACGCCTCGGACAACGCCAGATTGGCCAAGCCTTCGAAAGATCGGAGAGTGGATGAGGGGATGCCGGTTGCGATCACCGCGACTGCACTGCCGGAAGGGCGTGGTGTGGTCTTGGTGATCGAGGACCTCTCGGATCTGATCGCCGCACAGAGGGCCACCGCCTGGCAGGAGGTAGCCCGCAGGATGGCCCATGAGATCAAGAACCCTCTTACACCGATACAGCTTTCGGCCGAGCGCATCGCCAAGAGGTTTTCACCCTTGCCTTCCGATGCTCTGGCGACGGCGCCCGGGTCGGGCAATTTCCCGTCGGTCGCGGGCGAATCCACGAACCAGAAGATCGTCAGAGAGGGTACGGATACTATAATTCGTGAGGTGCAAAGCCTTAAGGCGATGGTGGACGAGTTCTCGAGATTCGCCCGGCTCCCCGAAGTGAAACTCGAATCCGGCGATGTCAACGAGGTGATCCATCAGGCAGCCGATCTATATGGCGGCCGCACTGACGACATCAAGCTCGAGATCACAACCGGCGACATACCGATGGTGAACATCGACAGCGAGCAGCTGAAACGGGTTTTCGTTAATCTGATCGATAATGCGATCGAGGCTCCCGGCGAAGATGCCGTGACAATGGTCTCAGTAAGATCCCGTCATGATTCGGCCCGGGATCTGGTCGTCGTTGAGGTCGCGGACAACGGGCGAGGTATAGAGGCCTCTGATCTGCCGAGGCTTTTCCAGCCCTATTTTTCGACCAAAGGACGCGGGACGGGGTTGGGCTTAGCGATCGTCCACCGGATCCTGACAGAACACCGCGGGCGGATAAAGGCAGTTCCGAACCATCCAAGGGGAGCGAAATTCATCATCGAGCTGCCCGCGAGTTGACACGATCGATCATGGAACCTTTACGGGGAGCGGAACTCCGGGTGCTACGTTGGCCAGCATATGATCGGTAAAGAAACCGAAAAATCCCCCGGTCGAAGGAACGTATACGTCACGCCCTGGGTTTCGTCCCGGCGAACTACTCACAAATTCGCCTCCCTGGGCAATGTAGTTGGTTATCTGCGAATTGCCTCCGAAGAGCGCTCGAAGGGTCGCGGCGCCGACGAGCGGAGCCGGGTTTATAGTCGTTGCCGGTACCTGGAGCTCGGCGGAACAGAAGGCCGCGAGGCCTCCGCCAAGTGAGTGGCCGGCGAGATGCAGGCGCGAGCCGATCCTAGCTTGGATCGCCGCGGCGAGGACCAATGCCTGTCCGTACTGAGGCGGGAGGCCGCCACTCAACTGGGCGATATCAACAGCAACATCCAATAAAGAATCTGTGCCGGCAAATGCCAATACCGAGCGCCCCTCGTGCGTAAGGTAGACAGCTTTGAAACCGGTGATAGAAGTGGCCCAGTGTTGTGTGACCGACCATACTCCGCCGCTCGGAAACCGGTAATTCTCATTGCGGACCCCGTCATAAGCCACATGTGCGGCTCCCTTTGCATCTCCTATCGACAATGCCATATTTTGTCTCCTCGTCTGTTCGGAAGGGTTTCAATACCACCGATACTCTACTAGAATCAAGATTGAAAGTCAGCGATAGATCGAACCGTTTTTCAATGTCCAAGTCCGTACTTATAGTCGATGACGAACCCGGGATTCGCGATACACTTCGTGCCGTTCTTGAAGATGAGGGCTTCGAGGTGGCGACCGCGGCTACCGGCGAAGCTTGTTTAAAGACGGCTGCGGCCGGGAATTTTGCCTGTATTCTGTTGGATATCTGGTTGGGCAAGGGTATCGACGGGCTCGAGACGATGAGCAGGCTTAAGGCAGACGGGAACGATTCGGCCGTCGTAATGATAACCGGCCATGGCAACATCGAGACCGCCGTCCGCTCGACGAAACTCGGAGCTTTTGACTTTATAGAAAAGCCGTTGAGTCTCGAACGGATCGTGCTGACGGTAAAGAATGCGATCCGCCAACGCGATCTTGAGCGCACCAATCAATTACTCCAAAAAGATCTGGCCGATGAGTATCTGATGGTCGGTGAATCGATCGCCATGCGAGCGCTTCGCAAGCAGATCTCGATCGTGGCACCGTCCGATGGGCGTGTCCTGATCTCGGGAGAAAGCGGGACCGGAAAAGAACTCGTAGCACGCGCGATCCATTCCCAGTCGAAGCGCCGGTCGGCACCGTTCGTCGAGATAAACTCTGCCGCAATTCCCGAAGAGCTTGTCGAATCCGAACTCTTTGGGCACGCGAAAGGGGCATTTTCGGGAGCAACCAGCCCCAAGAAAGGGAAATTTGAGATCGCCGACGGAGCAACGCTCTTTCTCGACGAGATAGGTGATATGTCGCCCCGGGTGCAAGCCAAGGTGCTACGCGTATTGGAGGAACAGCGATTTGAGCCGGTCGGCAGCAATACTCCGGTCAAGGTCGACGTCCGTGTCATCTCTGCCACCAACAAAGCCCTCGACGATCTGATCGAGAACGGCAATTTCCGCCACGACCTTTTCTATCGGTTGAACGTGATCCCGTTTCAAGTGCCGCCGTTGAGGGAGCGGTTAGAAGATGTTCCGCTTCTTATCGACCATTTCAATCGAAGATTTTCGAGTGATAACGGCAAGAAGCCAAAAGTATTTTCCAATGAGGCAGTCGAGCGCCTCTGCGATCACACATGGCCGGGGAACGTCCGCGAACTCAAGAACACGATCGAGCGGGTGATCATCATGAACCCAAAGACAAAGGTCGGTGCCGACGATCTGCCAGAGTTCGGATTTGCAGGTGAAAAGCCGGCCTCCAGCTTTCGCTTTCCTTCTTTTAAGGCGGCGACCGATGCCTATCAGCGCGAGTTCATTCTGCACAAACTCGCCGAGCACGATGGAAATGTGACCAAGGCCGCCGAAGAAATGGGCGTCGACCGAAGCCATCTCTATCGCCGAATGCGTAATCTCGGCATCCAGGGGAAGTAGCTCACCCGAGCAGGCACTGGGCGACTATCTTGGTGTAACCGGAAATCCACGCTTTTTCATGAGGGCCTCTACCTTGGGGTCGCGTCCGCGAAACTTCCGGTAGGCTTCGGCCGGATCGATAGTATTCCCGACGGAGAAGATATTCTTGACCAATCTTTTCCCAACCGCTTTGTCATACGGGCCTTTTCCTTCGGTGAATGCGCCGAAGGAATCCGCGGTGATCACGTCGGACCAAAGGTAACTGTAATAACCTGCAGAATATCCGTCGCTTGAGAACGCGTGAGCGAACTGAGGTGTGCGATGACGCATCACGAGTTCTTTCGGCATACCGAGAGCGGCAAGGGTCTCACGCTCGAATTTGTCGGGATCTATCGTCTGCGATCCGGCCAGATGCAGTTTCATATCGATCAGGGCAGAGGCAAGGTATTCCGTCGTCGCAAAGCCCTGATTAAAGGTTGACGCCTTCTTAATTTTATCGACCAATTCCTGCGGTATCGGCTTGCCGGTTTGATAGTGGACGGCGTACTTTTGCAAAACCTCGGGAGTCGACAGCCAATGTTCGAGCAATTGTGAAGGGAACTCAACATAATCTCTCGGAACTGCGGTCCCAGACAATGAAGGGTATGTGACGTTGGACGACAGGCCGTGGAGCGCGTGGCCAAACTCGTGAAACATAGTGGTTGCGTCGTCCCACGAGATCAGGATCGGTTCGCCCTCTTTGCCTTTAATGAAGTTAGAATTGTTTGAAACGATGGTCGTAACTTCATTATCCATTCTCTCCTGATTGCGGTAAGCCGTCATCCATGCACCGGAGCGTTTTCCGTCACGGGCGTATGGGTCGAAGTACCAAAGCCCAACGTGCTTTCCATTGGAGCGTCGTGTTACCTCCCAGACTGTGACGTCCGGGTGAAACACGGGGACGCCAGCCACGGGAGCGAACTTGAAGTCGAACACTTCGCCTGCGACAAAGAACATAGCGTCGCGGATCTTATCGAGCTGGAGGTAGGGCTTCACCTCGTTCTGGTCCAGATCGTATTTGGCCTTTCGCACCTTTTCCATATAATAACGGTAATCCCAGGGCTCTATCTTGATCCCCGCCCGTTCCTTGTCGGCGAGCGCCTGCATGTCCGCCACTTCCTCTTTGACCCTTGCGATCGCGGCAGGCCAAACCGTCTCCATCAATTCAAGCGTTCGCTCCGGGGTCTTGGCCATCGCGTTCTCGAGCCTCCAGTGAGCGTGAGTTTCATAACCCAGAAGATTCGCCCGTTCTGCCCGGAGCCTTAGAATCTCTGTGATGATCTTGTTGTTGTCATATTCGTTTCCGTTATCACCGCGGTTGATGAACATTCGCCAGACCGTTTCACGCAGATCGCGTCGATCGGAATAGGTGAGGAATGGATCGACCGAGGATCGGGTGTTCAGAATGATCCCCGCAACGCCTTCGACCTTTTTTGCTGCGGCGGCTGACGCGGCCGCATCGCGAAGCGAAGTTGAAAGCCCCGCCAGATCGGCATCATTTTTCAAAACGATCCACTGTCCGTTCTCCTCGGCGAGAAGATTCTGGCCAAACCTTGTAAAGAGGCCAGCGAGCGACTGATTTATCTCACCGAGCCGTTTTTTCTTTGCCGGGTCGAGCCGGGCGCCGGACCGAACGAAATTCGTGTAATAATTCCAGACCAGGCGCTGCTGTTCAGCAGTAAGGTCTTTTTTGACCGGTGAGTTATAGACGGCCTCGATTCGTTTGAAAAGGGCCTCATTTTGTGTGATCTTATCGCCGAAAGCCGCGAGCCGCGGGGCCATTTCTCTTTGGACCCCCTGATAATCGGGCGTTGCCATATTGCCGCCCCAAAGGTAATAGATGGTACTCACGCGGTCGAGAGTTCGACCGGTCCTCTCCATAGCCTTTATCGTATTTTCGAAGGTGGGCGTGGAAGTGCTGTCGGCGATCTTCTCGATCTCAGAGAGTTTCTCCTCCATTGCCGTCTCAAGGGCCGGTTTGAGGTCGCCGACACGCACTTTGTCAAAGGGCGGTACTCCGCCGTAGGGTCCGGTCCACTTTGCAAGAAGCGGATTGGCTTGGGCGGCGGCCACCTTAGCTGGTCGATTCGTCATAAAGGTCGTTATTTCTAAAAATGCTAACGCTGCAAAAGCGAT
>JAJNPX010000107.1 GCA_021155145.1 Acidisarcina sp.
CACACCACCCAAAACCGGATTCGGGAAAAGAGTTTTCTTTCCGCCAACGGCTTTCCGCTTGCGCCATTCACGCACATCAAGACGCTCGACGACCTGTATCGTGGGGCCGAGACGATCGGCTATCCTGCGGTCTTAAAGACCGCGGGCTTTGGCTACGACGGAAAAGGCCAGACTAAAGTTGGGCAGCATGCGGACATCGAGGCCGCCTTTTACGCGATGGACGGCCGAGAGGCGGTGCTCGAGGGTTTTATCGATTTTGAGAAAGAGGTCTCGGTGGTGTGCGCGAGGGACGAGGCCGGCAATTTTGTTCATTATGGCGTGTTCGAGAACGAGCATTCGGATCACATTTTGGATGTATCGTTCGCTCCGGCGATCGTGAGCGAGACGTTGTATCGCGAGGCCGTCGAGATCGCCCGCAGCGTCGCCGATGCCTTCGGCTATGTCGGGACGATGTGCGTCGAGTTCTTTGTAACAAAGGACGAGAGGCTTTTGGTGAACGAGATCGCTCCGCGGCCGCATAATTCCGGTCATCTGACGTTCGGCCCGTGTGTCACATCACAGTTCGAGCAGCAGGTTCGCGCGGTCTGCGGCCTTCCGCTCGGTTCGACCGAATTTTACCGACCCGCAGCGATGGCAAACCTCCTAGGCGATCTTTGGAAGAACGGAGAGCCCGACTGGGCCGCCGCCATTGCCGAACCGAGCGTTAAATTGCATCTTTACGGCAAAGCCCAACCAAAACCCGGACGAAAGATGGGGCACCTGACCGCTACCGCAGCTACGGCCACGGAAGCGGCCGATGCCGTTCGTCGGGCCCGGGAGCAGCTCAGAAAAGGTTGACTGTTCAACACGCTTCATGCAAAGATCGCTCGAATATCACGGGAAATGGGGTCTTCCCGAACCAAACCGCTTTTTGCAGCTGATGACTCCTGTTCGATCCGGATCAATATGGACAACAGGGCCATTCTACTTGTCGGCGTCGGCGGTTTGATCGGCAGTATTTTGCGTTATCTGGCCGCCGTCGTCTTTTCAGGCCATACATCCACCGGCTTTCCGCTTGCCACATTTACAGTAAACCTGCTGGGCTGTTTCCTGATCGGGGTCATCTTTGCGTTGTCGGAACGCGGAGACGTTCTCTCGCCCGAATGGCGCATATTTCTCGCCACGGGATTTTGCGGCGGATTTACGACCTTCTCTTCCTTTTCATATGAGAGCATACGGCTTATGCAAGACGGCCAGTTCCTTTATTTGGGCCTGAACGTCGTACTGAGCGTCGTGCTTGGATTTGCTGCCACCTATCTGGGGATGATTCTGGTGAAGGCGTTATGACTCTTGAACTCGATCGCGACTCTAAGCTGCTGCGGATCTTCATCGGCGAGGCTGATAAGCTCGGCCACAGGCCATTGTACGAAGCGATCGTATACGCCGCGAAGGAGCAAGGCATCGCGGGAGCGACCGTTCTCCGGGGCATCTTGTCCTATGGTGCAAGCAGCCGGATCCACACCGCTAAAGTGCTTGACCTCTCGTTCGACCTGCCGATCGTCGTCGAGATCGTCGACCATGCAGAAAAGATCGAACGCCTGCTCGAGACCATCGGCCACATGATAGAAGAGGCCGGCTGCGGGGCTCTCGTCACCATCGAAAAAGCTGAGGTTATCAGCTACAAGTCAAAGAGGAATTGAATGATCGCCGGCGGGGATTTGCTGTGTCGCTGCGGTCACAATTACACTCATCTTTATGGCTGAGAGCATCGCGTTTTCTAAAGCGGCGGACCGGGCGACGATCTATTCAGAGATCACGCCGCAGATCGCATCACTGATCGAGGGCGAGACCGACCTCGTCGCAAATCTCGCAAATGTCGCCGCCGTCCTGAAGGAAGCGCTCGGCTTTTTCTGGGTCGGGTTCTATCTGGAAAAGAATGGCCAACTAGTATTGGGGCCGTTTCAGGGGCCGCTCGCGTGTACGCGGATCGACCTTGACAGCGGCGTCTGCGGGCATGCCTTTAGCACCCGCGAAACGGTGATCGTCCCGAATGTCGATGAATTTCCCGGCCACATCGCATGCAGTTCGGCGGCCCGGTCCGAGATCGTGGTACCGCTGAGGAACGCCCGCGGCGACGTAGTGGGCGTGCTGGATGTCGATAGTGACAGGCTCGACGATCTTTCGGCCGTCGATGCGGCCGGCCTCGAGGCGATCGCCGGCGTGCTGGCACCTGCGATCCGATAGCATTTTCGCCCTCCCCGAACGAGGCGGCCGCCCCGATAGTGTCACGCCTTCTAATTCGATACACTATATGTTTTCGGCCGTGCCGAGACCGGCCCTGACTATATATGATTGAGTATCCGATCTGGGTATGGATCCTGTTCTTTTCCATAGTGCTGGTGGCGCTCTTTGTCGACATCGGCATAGTCAACCGCCATTCACACGCCCCGACGCGCAGAGAGACGCTCGCCTGGAGCATAGTATGGGTCTCATTGGCGATCGGTTTTAATGTTTTCGTCCTCTACCAGTTCGGACTCAATCACGCGAAATTATTCCTTACCGGCTATCTGATCGAACTCTCGCTTTCGGTCGACAATCTGTTCGTTTTCCTGCTCATATTCACATTCTTCAAGGTACCGAAGGAGTTTCAGCACCGCGTACTCTTTTGGGGAATAATGGGCGCGCTCGTGATGCGCATGATAATGATCTTTGCCGGTGCCGAATTGGTCGAGCGCTTTCATTGGATCATCTACGTCTTTGGGGCGTTCCTGATCTACACCGGGCTGAAGATGTTTCAGGACTCGGAGGACAGCTTCGAACCGCACGAGAGCGTGATCGTAAAACTTGCGACCAAGTATATAAGGATCTCGAAACACTACGACGGCGACCGGTTCTTCGTGGTCAAGGACGGCGTCAGGACCGGCACGCTGCTGCTGCTGGTGCTGATCACCGTAGAATTCACCGACCTGATCTTTGCGGTCGATTCGATCCCGGCGATCTTTGGGATCACGACCGACCGTTTTATCGTCTATACCTCGAACATCTTTGCGATCCTGGGCCTGCGTACATTTTTCTTCTTGCTGGCGGACCTTGCCGACCGCTTCCACTATCTAAAATACGGCCTCGCCTTCATACTCACGTTCATCGGCATAAAGATGCTTTTGCCCCTGATGGTCACAGGTTTGTTATTATTGATGAGTGAGGGCAGTACGGGAGCGTTTGCAGAGGTACTGCGCAAATTGCAGGAGCATGACGCGGATACGGAGCAGATCGTCATAAACATCTCGCTCGCCGTCGTCGTACTCGCGATAGCATCTTCGATCGTGATCTCAATGATCTTCCCAAGCGCAAGGAGCGCACCGGCCGAGGACGAACTCGGATCGGACGATGAGCCCGGCATCATTTAGTTTTTTGATGGAGCCCCATTACAAGAAAATCTACGTCGAATGGTGGCGGATACGACGAAGCACGATCTACGGCATCGTCGCATTTCTCGTCGTCTCGCTGCTGATCGGGTTGGGTTCATGGTGGGCCATCCGCAATAACTGGTTCGCTCCGGAAAGCGTCTCGACCCTCCCGAAAGATGCGGCCCGGATACTCTCATTTGAAGGGGACGTGCGGATCACGCGGGCCGCGACGCGGGAGACCGTGGTCGTGACAAAGGAAACATTCATAGCGGCGGGAGACACGATCCAGACCCAGGCGGACGGCAAAGCCATCGTGCAGATGGTGGACGGCTCGGTGCTGACGGTGCGCCCGAACAGTACGCTCATCATCAAGGACAATTCGTCGATCTTTGGCGGGGCGAACGTACGCGTTTCGCTCGACGACGGACAGCTCAACGTCCGCACCGACCAGCAGCCGGCGGATGCGGAGAACGTGGTCGAGATGCTCGATTCGCAGACGGAAGTGAAGCCGCAGACCGACGCGAGCTTTAACGCCGACGCGCAGACCAAAGGCGGCGAGATCCGCATCACCCGAGGCAGCGTGGACACGACCGTCGGCGGGACCAAGACGACGCTCAACGAGAACGAATTCGCAAGTGTCAATAACGGCCGGATAACCTCGAAAGAAAAGCTTCTGCTCGCGCCCAGGCCGGTCCAGCCCGGCGACGGTGCGCAGCTCGTGGACAATACCGGTTCGGGCGTCAGCGTTTCATTTTCGTGGCAGGACGACAGCACGCTCCCGGTCGCGTCTTATTACGTCCAGGTCTCACGGTCACCGATCTTTGCGGCGGATGCCATCCTTGTCGATCGCGGCTCGCTGACGACACGAGAGTTTCGCCTTGCGGGCCTCGGCCCGGGCACTTATTACTGGCGGGTAAAGTCAACGTCGCGTTCGGGGCAGACGAGCGACTGGAACCCGCATTTCAAATTCTCGGTCGTGCGGCGAGGTTCGAGCCCGGCGATCGGGGTTGACGCGTGGGGAGTCGAACGCGTCGGAGGGAACGTGTACCTGATCAGCGGGCGGACACAGCCCGGCCTGCTCGTACGATCGCAAGGGAACCAGATCTTTGCCGGGCCGGACGGTGCTTTCCGCCTTCAGATATCGACGCCGCTGTCGGAAGTGGCGGTCGAATTCAGCGATGACAGCGGAAACCGGGCGGGATTTGTGCTCTCGCTGAGAAACTCGCGCGTCCTGAGGCGTTTCTAAGGAGAAGAGAAAACGGGCAGCTCACATTCTGAAAACCAACAGGCCCGCACATCGGGAAAGGCCGCACGGCTGAAGATCGCGCTCGCGATCAGCTTTGTCTATATGATCGCCGAGGCGATCGGCGGATGGCTTACGAACTCGCTCGCACTGGTCGCCGACGCGGGCCATATGCTGACCGATGTCGCGGCCCTCAGCCTTACGCTGGGCGCCATCTGGTTCGGCTCGCGCGCCGCGACGTCGCGAAAGACGTACGGATATTACAGGCTGGAGATACTCGCCGCATTCGTTAACGGCATCGCCCTCGTCCTGCTCTCGGCATGGATCGTGTATGAAGCGGTCGCCCGATGGCAGGCCCCGCAGGAGGTCGCGGGCCTCGAGATGTCGCTCATCGCGGCCGGCGGACTCGCCGTCAACATCATCGCCGCCTACCTCCTTCACGCCGGCCACAAGCACGACCTGAACATGCGGGGCGCCTTTCTGCACGTGATGGGTGACCTGCTCGGTTCGGTAACGGCTATCACGGCCGGCGTACTGATAATTGCTTTCGGGTGGCTCTGGGCCGACGCGGCAGGGTCGATCCTGATCAGCATCATCATCGTCGTCAGTGCGTGGCGGCTCATCCTGGAGTCGGTCAACGTTCTGCTCGAGGGAACACCATCACACATCGACATCCGCGCGGTCGAAGCGGTGATACTCGAAACCGAAGGCGTCGCGGGCGTTCACGACCTGCACGTGTGGACGATCTCGTCCGGCATCGAGGCCCTCTCCGCTCACATCAGCCACGATGTCGAGATCGCCGCCTCGGAATTACTCTACAGAGTCAAGAACCGGCTCCACGACAGCTTTGGCATCGACCACCTTACGATCCAGATGGAGACGTTGTCGCGGGAGACGGAGGCGATCTTTATCTGCGACACGGGTACCCGCTGCTTCGAGCCCGCGAGTTCCAGCCGAGCGTCGGATGCCGCTGTCAAGGCGGGCCGCTGACCACCTCTAATATGCCTCACATCGATCTCCGATACGGCTCCGGCACCATCCCGCTCGAATACGACGGATCGCAGATGGAGGTCCTCGGCCCCGCGGCCGGCCGCGTACCGCTCTCGGATATCGAGATCGGCGAGCGCCTCGACGACCCGATCGGTACCTGGCAGTTGGAGGAGATCGTCGGCTCGGAAGACACGGTCCTTATCGTCGTTCCGGACGCAACGCGCGAGGCAGGAACGGGCCAGATCGTCAATCTCCTCGTCCGCCGACTGATCGCGGCCGGCGTCAGTGCATTCAACATACGCATCATCTTTGCCACCGGCATACATCGCCGCGTGACCGAGACCGAAAAGGAATTCATCCTTACGCCGTTCATAAAGCAGCGGATAAGATCGCTCGACCACGACGCCCGCGACCTGATGCAGATCGTGCGGGTGGGCGAGACGTCGGGCGGTATTCCGGTCGAGCTGAACCGGGCGCTGATCGACCATCGGCATGTGATCCTGATCGGCGGCATCTCATTCCATTACTTTGCGGGGTTTACCGGCGGGCGAAAGCTCGTGTGCCCGGGACTTGCATCGGCCAGGACCATCGCTGCGACCCACAAACTCGCGTTCGATTGCGAAACCCACCGCAGGCGGGACGGTGTCGGGACGGCAATGCTGGATGGGAACGCGGTCCACGAGGCCTTTATGGAAGCGGCGTCGAAGGTACAGGTCGCATTCTGCATATCGGCGACGGTCGATGACGAAGGATCGGTCACGGGCCTCCATTGCGGAGACCTCGTAGGATCGCACAAGGCAGCGTGCGAGGCGTATCTGGCCGAGAATACGGCCTTGATCGACGAGAAACGCGGCCTCGTGATCGTAAGCTGCGGCGGGAGTCCGCACGACGTGAACATGATCCAGGCCCATAAGGCGCTCGATGCCGCGGCAGCGGCTTGCACCGACGGCGGGACGATCATCCTGCTTGCGGAATGTGCCGAAGGTACTGGCCGAAGCGACTTTCTTAATTGGTTCGATACGGCCGACAGTGCTGAACTCGGCAGACGGCTGTGCGAGAGCTATCAGGTCAACGGGCAAACGGCATGGAGCCTGCTCGAAAAAGCGGAACGTTTCGACATTCGGATCGTCACGTCGCTCCCGGCCGAGGCGACCGAAAAGATGAGGCTAACATCGATGCAGTCACTTGCAAGAGCGGTCAGCAAAGCGGGAAAAGAAAAGGCAGGTTACATCCTGCCAAATGGTGCCCGCACTCTGGTTCGGGTCGCTTAGTTTATTTTAATTGAAACGTCCGGGCCATGACGTCCGTCTGGGTCCGGAGCGAGCGAAGCTTGTCGGCGTAAGCCGTAAAGCGAAGAACGTAAACCGTGTCGCCCGAGCGGAGATAATAGAATCGGCCCGCCATATTGCGGCCCGAACGGACGAATTCATAGTTGTAGACCGCGCCGCGAAGAGCTCCCGAAAAATTCTCATCCTTACCGGCAACGAATCCACGGAGGAACTGCAGTTTTTCCTCTTCGCTCTTGATGACCTCGCCCAATGGCTTTGTGGCAAGCGCGGTGATCTTCCTTATCTCAAGGTCACCTTCGTTAGCGACGCCGAAGACCACACTGACCGGCGACTTGGAAACGACCTTCCATCGTTCATCCGGGATCTCGAACGTGAACTCGATGTTCGGGTCCGAGAAGGTGCGCGACTGAGCCTGGGCCGATGCTGCAAACGCAACGGCCGTGAAGATGGTAAAGAGGAGCAGATCTGTCAGGCGTTTCATTTTGGGTATTTTACCGATAGTTTAACGGAAAACGGGCTTAAACTTGAAATTTGGATGATGATGGCCGGGTAATTGTTGTACATCAAAGGGCGGGCAAGGCTAAAAGAATGTTCGCCATTTGCCGCCTCCCGTGCGTCTAATCTATGACCGCCGCCGCAACAAATACCGCGGTAAAGCTATTATTCAGAGGTAATTAGGGATGAAAAAAGAATTTTCTGTGGCCACTCGTATCGCTGCTCTGTCGATCATCGTATTTCTCGCCGCGCCGATATTTGCGGTGCCGGTGGCCAGGCCCGCCGCGCCGAAAGCGCTGACCGAGGAGCAGAAGATCATCCACGTTCTTAACCGCCTCGGCTTTGGCGCGAGGCCCGGCGACGTGGAAAAGGTAAAGGCGATCGGGCTGCAAAAGTACATCGATCAACAGCTATCGCCGGCGAGCATCCCCGATTCCGTAGCCGAGAACAAGGTAAAGAACCTTGAGGTCTTCGGGATGACGACGGCCGAGGTCTTTGCCAAATATCCGAACCCGGGCGCCCTTTTGCGTCAGCTCGAAGGCGGACGGCAGGCACAAGCGAACGCCCGGAACCAGAACAGTCCTAATGCGGCTCCCGCGACTCCCGCGGACGACCAGCAGATGACCGAAAGGGACCGGCGGGAACGCCAGCAAAAGCTGCGGGAACTGTATCAGAAATACGATCTTCGCCCGGCGAATCAGATGCTTCCACAGATCGTTTCGAACCGCGTCCTGCGCGCGGTCTATTCGGAAAGGCAGCTTCAGGAGGTAATGGTCGATTTCTGGCAAAACCACTTCAACGTGTTCGCGGGTAAGGCGGCGGTGCGGTGGTACATTCCAAGCTATGAGCGCGACGTGATCCGAAAGAACGCTCTGGGCAATTTCAGGGACCTGGTCGTAGGGACGGCACAGCATCCGGCGATGCTCTTCTTTCTCGACAACTTTGAGTCGGTCTCACCGAATGCCCAGCAGCCGGGTGGCAATGGCCGCCTCCAGCAAGCTCTGCGAAGCGGGAACCTTACGCCGCAGATGCGCGAGCGGATCAAGGCAAATCAGGGGCTCACGGATGCGCAACTCGACGAGCGCCTAGGGCGGCTTCGCCAGGCACAGAACCGGCCGCGACGCGGACTTAATGAGAACTATGCCCGCGAGCTGATGGAACTGCACACCCTCGGCGTCGACGGCGGCTACACGCAGAAAGACATCGGCGAGGTTGCCCGCGCTTTTACGGGCTGGACTATCGCCGATCCGCGCGGGTACAGACGGGCCGCCGCCGGGATGATCACCGGCGACGAAGACCGACGCCTTGCACGCCTTCAGCGGCAGGCCGGAATTCCGGATGACATCGACAGCGGCGAATTCTATTTCAACGAGCGTTGGCACGACAAGGGAACAAAGACCGTTCTCGGCCAGAAGATCGATGAAGGCGGGATCAAGGACGGTCTGAAGGTGATCGACCTGTTGGTAAAGCATCCGTCAACCGCCAAATTCATCGCCCGGAAGCTGGCGGTAAAGTTCGTCCGCGACGATCCGAGCGACGCTCTCGTTGGGCGGGTGGCCGAGGCATTTACCAGATCGAACGGCGATATCAGAACAACTCTCAAGGCGCTCATTTCTGACAAAGAGTTCTTTGCACCCGAGAATTACAGGGCGAAGATCAAGACCCCGTTCGAGCTGGCTGTGAGCTCCATCCGTGCTCTCGGCGGAAATACGAATTCGGGCCCGGCAATGCTCGCCATGCTGAACAAGCTCGGCGAGGTACCATACGGCTACCAGGCCCCGACGGGTTATCCCGACACGGCAGAGGATTGGGTGAACACGGGAGCTTTGCTCGAGCGTCTGAATTTCGCGGTCGCCGTTGCGAGCAATCGCATACCGGGTACGCGTGTCGATCTCTCAGCCTACGACGCGACAAATAAGAGCAAGATCCTAGAGCGTGCGCTTGCGGAATTGCTGGACGGCGACGTCTCGCCCTCGACCAGGGCATCGCTCGCCAAACAGATCGAACAACCGCTGCCCGAGGTGAAACCGGGCACCGAACCCGATGACGAAGCGGACGAAGTGCCGAATATGCGCGGTGCCGGGCAGCAGGGTGGCAGGATGAACCGGCAGGCACGGCTTTTGGAACCGAGCGGCAACGCGGAAGTATTCAAGGTTGTAAGCCTCGTTCTGGGTACGCCCGAATTTCAGCGTCAATAGAGGCGAGGCAGATCTACCGGCCGTCGGCTGAGCGATCGGCTGGCGGCCGTTTTTTTGGAGAATGAGATGAGGCTTTT
>JAJNPX010000112.1 GCA_021155145.1 Acidisarcina sp.
TGCTTCGCCAGCTGCGTCGTCGCGCGTGCGCGACACGATCTTGTACTTCCCTTCCTCAGGTATCCAAAAGAGATTTGTGTGGCCACCCGAAACGATCAGGGCCATCGCCGGGTATTCGATCGGCGGGTTTTCGAAGGCAACCGAATAGACGTGGCCTTCGATATGGTTGACCCCGACCAACGGGATATTCAAACCATACGCCAATGCCTTGGCATAGGTGAGCCCGATCAGGAGCGATCCGATCAGACCGGGACCCCGGGTGACGGCGATGGCCTCGATCTCATTAACGGTCACGGCCGCCGACGATAATGCCTCGTTTACCACGGGCCGGATCTTTTCCAGGTGTTCACGCGACGCGATCTCGGGGACGACCCCACCAAACGGACGGTGTTGTTCTATCTGCGACGAAATAACCGACGAGAGTATCTCGCGGCCATCACGGACCACGGCCGCAGCGGTTTCGTCGCACGAACTCTCTATACCGAGTATCAACACATAATAAGCATATCAGAATCACCGCCCCACGCCCCGGACATAAAAAAAGAGGTCGCCCTTGCAGACGGCCTCATAATGTCTCGAGAGCAATGCTCTCTAAACCAGTTTTCCCCCTTGTTACCCCTTGAGAACCTCTTCACGAGAACGCGATCTATCTGCCCGCTTCTCGTTCGAGCTCTGACGGTGAGCGGTCAACGCCCCCATCTGATCCCATCTTGAGCACACCGCCAACAAACAGGGCGATCATTATCACCAGGAACGCTGCGATGCTGATCAGAGCCCAATGAACGCCTC
This sequence comes from Acidisarcina sp., assembly GCA_021155145.1. Taxonomy (GTDB): domain Bacteria; phylum Acidobacteriota; class Blastocatellia; order Pyrinomonadales; family Pyrinomonadaceae; genus OLB17. The sequence continues at coordinate 790 of JAJNPX010000112.1, forward strand.
TAAATGCCTTAGCCGTGTCTTCTCTAACTGCCTGTTCCTTGCCGTCAACTGTTATGACCTGTTTCGACATCGTTCCTCCATTTGGCCCGCTGAAAAGGAGAAACGCAAGGTTTGTGCCAATATCGAAGAGGGCCATAAATATTGAACTATTGGCAGACGAGCCGTTGGGATAGCCTTTTTACTGTCCGATAACGATACGAATCCCGCCTCACGATCAGTCTGTCCGTATGAAGAACGGATGATCCTTGTAAAGCTCCAAGTCCAAGGCGTTGGAAAGTTATGAGAAAGCGTTTAAGATGGCGGAACTGAAACTGGGAAACTCAGCCAGCGGAAACGGCCTGACCGAATTTTGTACGTTTATCGGCGGTGAATTAAACCTCCACAGCATTATGGATCAGGAAAAGGGTTATGATCTCGTCATCGAGGAACGCGACGGTTATCTCTATGCCGTTGCCGGCGGCCCCAAACTCACCGCCCAGATCTCGAGCGCTTATTGGAATGAGATAGCCGGCAGATGTTTTGCTTCCGGCGTCGATAAGATCCTGATCGAGAAGAATTTTGTCGTAGGGGTCGGCCCTGCGGATATGCTTGCCATGGCCGACCATCTTGGCAATCTGCTTCCCGGACGCAAGATCGCCTTTGTCGACCGCTTCCATCATGACGACATTAACGAACTCGGAAAGAAACTCGCCCGCAACCGTGAGGTGATGATGCAGCTTTTCGGATCGGTGGCAGAGGCGGAAAGGTGGCTATTTGCTAATTAAGAGGACTGTTTAGCTTTCGCATATTTGTCCGCAATTGGTTTCCCGGTATCGTGAAAAGGCAGACGTGGAGGAAAGGGACGAACGATGCTCAGAAAAATACTTGCAGTAGGTTTCGTGACGTTCGGGATCCTTGTGACTTTAGTGCAGGCTATCAGTGGCCTCATTCACGGCATGCCTCGTCCGGAGACTATGAATGACCCTGAGCTGATGAGAGGCTTTGTCGCCGGACTGCCCGCGGGAGCATTCATACTTCTGCTGCTAAGTTATATTGTCGGATCGTTCGGTTCGGGTTTTGTAATGCGAAAGATCTCAAAGGGGGACTCGCAGCTTCTTGCCCTCGCGATCGGTTTGATAGGGACCGTGGCGTGGGCGTACACGATCACGCAGGTCCCGCATCCAATATGGGTATCTGTGCTCGGTTTTTTAACTTACATTCCCTTCACTCTGATAGGCCATCGTGCCGCGCGATAGATCAGGGGCGTTTACCCTCTACCCACTGCGGCTTGAAGTCCGAGTTCAACAGCCAGACGATCGGTTTTATCATTGAGTTTATCGACCTGGTCATATGTGAAAAGTCGATCGTCCTCAGTTCGTCGCTCGCCCGGTGATAATCCGTATGCAGGCCAAAACTTGAGATGGTGTGGGCAATAATTCCCTGCCTGGCAAGTGTATAGTTGTCCGACCGCTGAAAGAAGTTCTCGGATGGATGAGGATCCGCAACCAGCTTTGCCCCTCGTCTCACAAGCTCCGGGCCGAGATTTGAACGCTCATATCCGGTCAGCCAGAGCTCATCGGCCCCGACCTTTGCATCGGGCCGCCCGATCATCTCCCACTGCAGATTTGCGATCAGCTTCTCCTTTGGGAACGGAAGGTTATTCACGAAATGTCCGGAACCGTATCCGCCTGCTTCCTCGCTGCCATAGCAAACGAAATAGACCGTTCGCTTCGGTCGCTTACCAGCGGCCAAAACGCGGGCCAATTCCATTACGGCCACCGTGCCCGATGCATCATCGTCAGCACCATTAAAGATCTTATCTTCGCCCGGAGCATTCTCTCTGACGCCAAGGTGATCAAGATGTGAGCTCAGAACGACAAGCTCCGAAGCAGTGGCCGGATCGCTGCCGCTTATCTTGCCTATCGCGTTCCAGGTCTGCGTCGTCGCCGCGGGATCGAGCGATCCCTGAAACTTTATCTCCGTTCCTTCGGTCGCTCTGGCTAGTTCGTCCGCCGCAGTCTTGCTTACAACGACCAACACCGACGGCGTCGCGGACGGAACGACCCGGAAACCCAATCGCCGCGCTGCAAAAGTGGGCCAGCTTTGCCTCCACTGCGCATTCTCAGGGACAATAACAATAGATGCACCCGCGGCGGCCAGTCCCTGCATTGCCTGTTGGACGGCACGCGGTTCGTCCGTCTCATTGACCGTTAGAAATGCCGCGGCTCCGGGGTTCGGTTTGCCGCCGATCGATATCCGCTGAAGTGGGCCCGACGCCTTTGCGGAATTTGTACGCAGGACCACCATCTCTCCGCCATGGGTCAGAGACGTTGAGCCAAAACTGATCGTAGGATTCCCGGCAATAACGGCGCGGGATACATTCACCGTCTGAACGAAGCCGGCGTTTCCGTCAAATCCGATCTCTCCCGCCGGCTCGAGGCCAAACTGCATGAACTGCGACCCAACATACTCGGCGGTGATCCGTTCATACTGAGTCCCGCTGCCGCGTCCCTGAAGGGCATCGCCAGCGAGAAATACCATTCCCGCGCGGACGTTTCGTTCCTCGACCGCGGACGCTTGCCCGATCGACGATAACTGAGCTGCAAAAAGTATGACCGCGAGGACAGTTGACCGACTCAAAATCTGTTTCATTGTGATCTTCGAAGGCAAAGGTTAGTTTGCCAACCCGGTATAGTATCTCCAACTTGGCTTGTGGTCTTTTTTCAGAGGCTGTTTGGTGAGGATCGCCCGAACCATCTCTACCGGTATCGAACCTTCCCTGAGAATGGCGTCGTGAAATTGTTTGTTGGTCATTTTGCGGCCGACGACAAGGTCTCTGTGAAGAGTGTAAAACTGCAGTCCGCCCATCATGTACGCCATCTGATACAACGGCCCGTAATCTCCCGAAAAAGATCGACGCACTTCCGCAAGTGCGTTCTCACCTTCGTGGCCGACCTTGTCGACCAGAAGGTCGACGCACTGTTCCGGCGTCCAGTTTCCGAGATGGAAGTTCAGCGAAAAGATGATCCGAGCTGCCCGATGCGAACGCCAAAACAGAGCTCCGATCTTGTCCTCCGGCGTCTTCGCAAAGCCACGGTCCCACAGAATGAATTCCCAATACAGCGCCCATCCTTCGGTCCAGAAGGGCGTTCGAAAAAGGCTGCGGTACGTGCGGTAACGACGGTTCATGAACTGCTGCAGATGATGTCCGGGGATCAGCTCGTGATGTGTGACCGCGCGAGCAAAATGCGGGTTATTGCCACGCAAGCTCATCATCTTCTGCTCGTGCGTCATACCGTCCGTTGGATACGACACGAGGATCGTTTCACCGCCAAGGAAGAACGGTGCAACAAGTTGCCGTTCTGGTGTCATCATCTCCATCCGCCAGGTTTCTTCCGCGGCCTTTGGGACCGTCACGAGATCGTTCTTCTTCACATATTCGATCGCTTCCCTTGCCAGGTCGCGGATCAGCGCCGGCTGCTTCCCCGGTTCGACATATTTCTGTTTGACGGCTTCGATGGCTTTCATATAATCGTCGCCGAAACCCATCTCACGCGAGGCCTTCTTTAATTCCGCTACGCACCATTCGAACTCCTTGTTTGCGATCTGCACCAACTCTTCCGGCGTGTATGGGATCATCTCGAAGTTCAGCTCATCTATCAAGGCTTCGCGGCCGATAGGATCGCCGATGATCGTTGTCCTGTCGTCGGGCTTTATCCCCACTAGTCTATCAAGGATATATTTGTTGTAGCTGTCGAGGGCTTCGTCCGCCTTTTTGTAGGGCTGCTCATTCCACCACGTGAATGTGGGATCATAACGAGCGTAAAAGTTGTACCAATTGCGAAGAGTCGTTCGGAGGCCGACCACTGTCCGCGAAGCCCGTGCGGCCACGGTTCGCTTTGGCTTCGCACCTGCTTCGATGGACTTCGGCATCCCGGAGATC
>JAJNPX010000121.1 GCA_021155145.1 Acidisarcina sp.
ATGGTCTTGACGGGCCTCGTTGCGATACCGGTATATCTGACCGGTGAGCCGGCGGAGGAGGTTGCCGAGAGGCTGCCGGGTGTTATCGAAAGCATGATCGAGGCGCACGAAGATCTCGCCCAGTTTGCCCTTTGGTCGGCCATCATTGGCGGTGTCGTTGCCATCGCCTCGCTGGTTTATCTTCGTGCCCGCCCGGAAGGCAAGGCGGGCCGAATGCTCGTATGGGCGTCGCTCGCCGCGGCGGCGATAACGGTCGGGACGATGGGTTGGACCGCAAAGCTCGGCGGCGTGATCCGCCACACGGAAATAAGGGCGGCCTCATCGCAGACCACGACACCGGCCAGCGACAACAAGCGTAAAGACGACGACGATGATCATTAGAGTTCGCGTTCGGCCCTCTTTGCCCATTGGGCGAGTTGGCGGCTTCGAAAATAGGGCGATGTTCTCGCGGAGTCGATAGCGGTTTCAAATGCTTCGCGTGCGCGGTCGTTCTCGCCCTTCGCTTTGAGGACCTTTCCAAAAAAATACAGTCCTTCCGGATCGACGGGGCGACGGTCGACGAATTTTTCGAGCGCCTGATATGCCTCCTCGAGCATTCCCGCCTCGAGATAGGTCGCTCCGATCTCGCGCCAGATCTCGCTCAGGCGAAACTTGTCGTCCTGTTCGACGACAACGGCGAAGTGGTCGAGGGCTTTCTGAAGTTCCTTGCGGGTGCGGGCAAGGCGCCCGAGTTCGTAGTTTGCGTCGATCTCATCCTTGTCGATCTCGAGGGCTTTGGTGAAATGCTCGGCCGCGCGCGACTCCTGCCGCCGGTCGAGATAGATGATGCCGAGTTGAACGTGGGCATCCGCGTCCCGGGGGTTGATGGTCGCATTTTGCAGGAATCGCTTCAGGTCCTGCCGCTGCCTGAATGCATTGCCGAATCCGCGGACCTGGCCGCCGAGATATCCGCCGAAATAGAAGAATGCGAGCAGCAAAAGGAAGGGTGAGAACAGCCACGGCCCGATGAATTGGATCACGTACATCGCGACCGGGAATGCGAGCCACGAGAGTGCGACGGCGAGCAGAGCTACGGCAAAGCTGGTCCCAAAAACCGTGCGGATGGCGAAGAGCATCAGGAGGCCGAAGAGCGCGCCGCTTGCGGCCCACATGGAAAACCAGATAGACGGATGGATCCCTGTACCGAACAGGACGATGCCCGCGACCGCAAATGGAAGGTGAGCGGCCGACCAGGCGAGAAGCGTGCACGTCGCGATGACGGCGTAATCGCGCCGCAGCAACAGCCCAAAGCTTGCGATGCCCGCGAAAAGCGAAACGAAAAGTATCACCGCTGGTACGTAGAAAAGCGAGATCGCCAACAGCGGGCGATAGAATCCGGTCGGCTCGAACGAATAGAAGCCAAAGAAACGGTCGCCGACAACGGGGATCGTTCGTTTGTTCCGGACAGCATCCTGATACTTTTGGAGCGCGTTCGCCTGATAGCGCTCGGCCTGATCCACATCGATCTCGGAATAGACCGTTTCGTTGTAGTAGTCGGCCAGTACCGGCATTCGATAGGCCGCATCGAGCCTTGCGTTGACCGTAAAGAAGAACAGGATGCTAACGACGACCGTCATCCCGACCGCGATCAGCCAGCTTCCACGATCCATTATCTCGCTGAACGCGAACGCAGGTTTAGTGTAGATGAGGAAGAGAAGCTTCAATGTCTCCATTTGGATAGCCGAAGGTGATGGATGGCTGAGAGAACCACACCTACTTTCCTTTGCGTGACCGGCCTCCGACCAAAACACCTGCCACACCGATAAGGGGATTGAGCAGTGCTACCCATAACGGCGTTTGAGCTTTGGTCATTGCCTCCAGATTCGGAACGTCCGCCGTCCGAGCACCCTCGGGCCGAGGCGACATAGCAACGGCGACCGCAGAGACAATGCCGAGGACGAGTACGATGCCGGCAAGGATCTTCACCGCGGTCATTCCTTTTCCGATCGCCGCCGCTGCATAGCCGGCAACAACCGCGGCAATAAATCCCAGAACAAAGCTCACTACGATCCAGGTGGTCGAGACGTCATACCCGCCGGGCACGAATGCGTTCTCCGCCCCCATCGCGAGGTACGCGGCCGAGAAGGCCAGAAATATGAAGAAGAACATGACCACATAGCCTGCGATCGCTCCGAGTATGCTTCGCAACATAAAGATCCTCCTGTGTTTTTAAGTGTCCCGTGAGACGGCAATGCAATTATATATACTTTGTCCTATTGTCCAAGTCCTATAGAATCGAAGCCTAGACCGACAATTGACGAGGGTTTCAGAAAGATGGCAGAAGCAGCAGAAAAGGCAGTTAAGACGCGGATCGAAACGGATTCGATGGGCGAGATCGAGGTTCCGGCGGATGTTTATTGGGGAGCGCAGACACAGCGTTCGTTGAAGCATTTCAACATCGGACTCGACGTGATGCCGCGGGAATTGATCCGCGCTCTCGGCATTCTGAAGAAGGCGGCGGCGATCGTGAATTTCGATCTCGGGAAACTACCCGAGGACAAAATGAAGCTGATCGTCGAAGCGGCCGATGAGGTGATCGAGGGCAAACTCGACGCTCACTTTCCGCTGCGGGTGTGGCAGACAGGTTCGGGAACGCAGACGAATATGAATGCCAACGAGGTCATCTCGAACCGCGCGATCGAGATCGCCAGCGGCGAGATGGGTTCGAAGAAGCCCATTCACCCAAACGACCACGTAAATATGTCGCAGTCGTCGAACGACACGTTTCCGACGGCAATGTACATTGCCGCCGCGGAACGGACGATGGCTCTGATCCCGGAAATCCAAAAGGTGCAGGCCGCGATCGTGGCCAAGGCAAAGGAATTTGAGGGCGTGGTCAAGATCGGACGGACGCATCTGCAGGATGCGACACCCGTGACCGTCAGCCAGGAGTTTGGCGGATGGGCGAACCTGCTCGAGCGCGACGTCGAGCGGCTGCTGATGGTGATGCCCGGTTTGATGGACCTCGCGATCGGCGGCACGGCGGTCGGGACCGGCCTGAATGCACATCCGGAGTTTGCCGAGCGGGCCGCTGCAAAGATCGCGGAACTATCGGGCCTTCCGTTCAAGTCGCATCCCAACAAATTTGCCGCGCTTTCGGCGCATGACGAGGTGGTCTTTGCGTCCGGGGCGCTCAAAACACTCTCCGCCAGCCTTATGAAGATCGCAAATGATGTGCGCTGGTTGGCCTCGGGCCCGCGGTGCGGCATCGGCGAGCTTTCGCTGCCGGAGAACGAGCCCGGATCTTCGATCATGCCGGGCAAGGTGAACCCGACCCAGTCCGAGGCGATGACGATGGTCGCGGTGCAGGTCTTCGGAAACGACGCGGCGATCGGTTTTGCCGGTTCGCAGGGAAATTTTGAGTTGAACGTCTTTAAGCCCGTGATGATCCATAACTATCTGCACTCGGTGCGGCTGCTGCACGATGCGTGTCATGGGTTTGTGGACTATTGCATTGCGGGTATCGAGCTGAACCGCGAACAGATCGATCGTTATCTGAATGATTCGCTTATGCTCGTGACGGCGCTCAACCAGCACATCGGGTATGACAACGCGGCCAAGATCGCCAAATATGCCCACAAGAATGGAATTTCGCTGAAGCAGGCTGCGGAAGACCTGGATCTGTTAACGGCGGAAAAGTTTGAGGAGCTCGTAAAGCCGGATGAGATGACGCATCCGTAAAGAACTTGCCAGAGCCTAGGTAAGCTTTGGAAGCGGTTGGGTCACGGCCCTGCCGAGCACGACCGAGCGGGCCCGCTCGATGACATGCCTCGCCCTCGCCCGCGGGTTGCCCTTTGCCGTGGTCTGGAAAAATGCGAGCGCTTCCATTTCGATCTCGAGGCGCTGGGCGAGTTCGTCGCTCGGCACTTCCTTGTACTCAGTTGCCAGCCTTTCGACAAGCTCTGCCTGTTGAACGGTTCGCTGAATGTGATCGATCGGGACCTTTTTCTGTTCGTTGCTCATAGGGGAAATCAATTACGCTACATCGGGAAACCAGAACTTCGGATCGTATGCCAGGCAAGCCTCTTCCCACACCTCGTCGTTTATTCGGTCCGGCAGTTGGGCAATGCGGTCACCTATGGAAAAATTTCCGTCGGTGAGTACCGCGGCGATCGCCGGATGCCGGTAAAACTTTGGCGATATCTCGAACATCAAGGCCACGAAGGCCGCAATGTCCTCGGGCCGCGTCACGCCGACGGACCGGGCGCGTTCGATGCCGATCTTGGCCATCGAGATGAGCCTGAGCGGGCGAATATTCTCGACCCGCTCATGATTGGCCTTGATGACCGAATCGCAGACGAGCTTTACGATGTCGTTCTCGCTCTGGGCGATGAAGCCCTGGATCTGGGAATCTCTTATTACAAGCATTTATCGCAACTCCAAACTATCCGCCGACGATCACGGTCGTCTCCCCTTTCACGATCTTGTTTGGCGGGCCGACCGCCTCGATGATCGTATCGCCCATCCTCGACTGCGGCAGAAAGGTCGTCATCACGGTCGTCGAACCGTCGATCACGACTCCCGGCCCATGCGGAGGAACGGGCAGCGGGGTCGTACAGGCGTGGATATCCGCCCCGGCTGCGGCGGAGGTTATCGTGGCCGACATCGAAGCCAGAAGCGACCCTTTCAGGGCCTGTTCCGCGGCGTAGGCAGCCGGCGCTCCGGGTGTGCCTGCGGCGGCCGCGGTCGTCGCTTCGGCGGCCTTGATCGCGGTCGTTGCGGCCTGATTCGCGGCCTGAAGACCGGCCCCGACGCCGGTCGGAACGGCACGCCACGCCGGCAGAAATCCGATCAAAACGGTCAAAGCTCCCGGCCCGGGCGTCAGAATGGGCGGCAGAGGGTGTACAACACTATCGGTGGTCCTGGCGGCTGGTCCTGTCGGCATATCAAGAATCCTTATTCAGCAGCGTCGTTACGAGCTTGCCGTTGTCTATTTTATATCTAACGATACCGTCGCCGTTTTCCGACTCGGCATAAAAGGCCTGCACCTCGCCAAACAGCGTCTTGAGTTCACCGCCGTTACAGGTCGGCAGAAACTTTGACAAGACGCGGGGATCGTAGAATCTGAATTTCATCGGATTCCCGTTTTCGTCATAGGCCTGCATCAGTGCCCGAAAATGCCGGCGCATCTCGATCATCGATCTCGGCGATTGGACGAACACCCCCCAATGCTTTCCAAAGGCCTGTTCGAAAACCCAATCCGCAAACTTGCTGTCCGGCGAAAGATAGACCAGGTAGGGCGCGGCATAGACCACGTCCGGCGGCAGGTCACCGGTAAGGAGGCAATAATTCGGTACCTGGCCCTTGTATAGCCGGTTAGGCAGGTCTGGGACCATCACGCCGTCAAGCACGCCGTATAGCTGGGTGTAATTATTGAACAGTGTCTTCCGTATCTGATCTTGATCCATAACCAAAAACTACATAAAAGGAATTGCGTCCTGTGCAGACTGCAACGCCTGCCCTGCTTGTTCCGTAACCTGTTCGGCGGCCTGCTGGGCCTGCTCGGCAGCCTGTTCGGCCTGCTGCTGTACCTGCTCGGCCTGCTGTTGTGCTTGCTCTACAGCCTGTTCCGCCTGCTGTTGTACCTGTTCGGCCTGCTGTTGGGCTTGCTCGGCTGCCTGTTCCGCCTGCTGTTTTGCTTCGTCGAGAGCCTGCTCGGCCTTTTCGACCTGCTCGGCGGCCTGTTCCTTTGCGTCGGCAAGAGCTTCTTCGGCCTGGGCGACCGCTTGTTCGGCCTGCTGCTTGGCTTCTTCGGCAGCCTGCTCTACCTGCTGTTTTGCCTCCTCGACGGCCTGCTTCGCCTCGTCGACCTTTTCCTGCGCGGCCTGCTTTGCGTCCTCGACAGCCTGTTTCGCTTCTTCGACCTTTTGTTCGACGGCCTCTCTTGCCTCGTTTATTTTTTCCTTTGCTTCGTTGGCAAGAGCCTCAGCCTTTTCCTTTGCCTCTTGTGCGGCTGCGAGGGCCTTGTCCGCGAGTGATTCGGCCTGGTCCTTAAGATCATCGGCCAGGGCCTTTGCCTCGGCGACCTTGTCCTTTACCTTGTCCGCGATCTCGTCGGCCTTATTCTTCAGATCGTCGAACTGGTTCTGCGCCGCCGCAACGGCCGCGGCTGCTGCTGCCTGTGCCTGCTGCTGCAGTTGATTTGCCGCCGCGGCACCTTGCTGCATCGCACTCTGGGCCGCGGCCTGGGCTGCGGCCAGTCCGGCCTGCACGCTTGCGGCGGCAGGATTTACGGCTCGCTCCCTGACCACGTTTGCGAGCTGGGCGAAGTTAGGCGGCTCGGCCGGCGGCGGCGGAGACGGGGCCGCGGTCGACTGACCTGCCTCATCCTTATCCGCCTCGGTCGGATCTTTTGGAGCACCGGGGCTGGCACCGCCGCCGGAACCCGCGGCACCGCTGCTGTTGATCTGCACCATCGTGCCCTTGATCGATACTCCGGCCGGGCCGACATTCACGAAATTGCCGCCCGATTTCAGGGTGACCTGCGTGGCCTCGAGTACGATGCCCATACCGGCCTTCAGATGGATCTCGTTGCCCGCATCGACGGCGAACTTCGAACCGATCTTCTGCTCCTTATTCGAGCCGACCTTTATGTGGATATTTCCGTCTATCTTTTCGACCTGATCGCCCGTGACGGTGAGGTGCTTATCCTTCTTTACCTTTTCGTACTGGTTCTCTTCGACTATCAGGTGGCGGTCCTTACCGATCCACTCCATGTTGTCTTTTTCGACACGGATATCCTGATTCTTCTGGGCGTGGATAAAGATCTGCTCCGAACCCTTCTTATCCTCGAACCTGATCTCATTGAACCCGCCGCCGCCCTTGCTGGAGTTGGTCTTTATGGTCGACCTGGTCTTATTGTCGGGCAGAACATACGGCGGCATATTCTCGGCGTTGTACACCGAGCCGAGGATAATGGGCTGGTCCGGGTCGCCCTCGAGAAAGTCGACCACCACCTCCATCCCGATCCGCGGGATGAACATCGTGCCCCATTTCTTGCCGGCCCAGGTCTGTGCGACGCGCAGCCAGCACGAGCTGGTCTGATTATTTCTGCCTTCCCGGTCCCAGTGAAACTGGACCTTCACGCGTCCGTACTTGTCGGTGAATATCTCTTCCCCTGACGGGCCGACGACCACGGCCGTCTGGCTTCCCTGTACGACGGGTTTCGGGGTCCGGCGTAACGGGCGAAACGGAGCACTGTCGCTCTTGCCGTGCGTCAAGGCGGCGAAGGTCGCGATATACGAATTCGCCACTTCCTCGTCCGACGCGTACGACGGCGACTGTATCGCTTCGGTATTTACTGTGATCGGCACGTAGCTGCCGTTAAAGCTGCTGTGCGGGTGAACCGACATATCGAACTTCACGCCCGGTACGATCGCACACGAATCCGACGTCATATAGGCGTTCTTATATTCGACGTCGGCCTCTTCCTGCCGGATCGCGACGGTTCGCCGGTTGTCATTGAATATCTTCTGAAGCTCGCTGGTCTGTTCGCCGCCGCTCGGCGTTATGCCGTCAAACCTCCCGGCGTAGCCACCGGGGTAGTCATAGACCTCAAGCTCGCGGTTGCCGCCGATAGTGAAGCGGCTAAGCTGCTGGGCCTCGAGCTTTTTCCCGACAAGCTCGAAATTATGATCCCAGAGCGTGTGCTTGCCGGTGCTGACCCGATCGTCGAACAGGAACGTGAGGATCGCACCCTGCCACGTATCGCTCACGCCCGAGCGATTCCCGACGAAAGGGATCGTGGCCTTTGCCGTCGATCCGCGATGGGAACCGGGTGTATTGGCGACCACCATAGTGTGGCCGTTCTCGGTGTGAGTGAAGTAGAAATAAATGCCTTCCTCTTCCATCAGCCGGGCAGCGAAGTTCCAATCCGATTCGCGGTACTGAACGCAGTAATCCCTCGGCTCGAACGTTCCCTGGATCTCCCAGGTCACATCGAAGCCCTGGAGTACGGTCCGAAGTATGTCGGGCACGCTCTTCTGCTGAAAGATCCTGCTCTGCGACTTTTTTGTGAGTATCCACAATCGTGGTACGACGATGGCCCTGTATTTGGTGAATCTTGCGTTTCGATTGCCCTGGACAAAGCTAGCGCAGATGCCGTGAAAGTAGCGCTTGACCTCGGTGCCATCCTCGTTCTGCTTAACCCGTACGACCATCGGCTGGCCCAAAAGGGCCGACGGATCTTCGAAGGTCGGAGGCGTATTTTCCTCGGTCTCTTCGTGCAGGATCTCGAGTTCGAAATGAAAGAGCTGAGAAATTGCCTCAAACGCCCTCAACTTTTTAACGAGCAGCCGGTCGTAATCGAGCGGGGTCGTTAAGCTTAGCAATCGTGTTCCTTGAGTGATCGGCATATTTCAAAGCAACTAACTAAGTCGCAATTGTTGACGAGATCGATCCCGAATTTTGCTATCTGTCGGCTACCAGAGCGGGCGCCTGATGGTGTCGCGGATCGGGACCCTTGGGCCGGACCGACGCGGATCGACGATGATCGGCGGCGGATTGAACATCGCACGGATCCTGGTCCCTACACCGCCCTCATGCAGGAGCGGCGATTCGGGGACCTGAAAAACGTGTCCGTTCCAGTCGTCGGAATCATCTCCGTCCGGCGTTACGACCACGGTATCGGGTGAGGCGCTGATCAGCGTATCCTCAAAAAAGCCGTCGTAGTCGCTCACCTGCGGACTTGCCGAGGCCATCACCCTGCTCTCAAAACCGCAGGCCAAGGCATAGAGAAACCGAAACCCGATGTGCGGGTCGTCGATCTCGTCCGTGACCTCGCCATGACACCCCCGCATAAGGCTGCCGCCCGCGACGCCGCATCCGTGGATCTCGACGCCCTGGCCGCCGGACCTTCCCGGCTTCATCAGCCGAGCGAACGGCTGTGCGAACGCCGAAGCGTTGCCGATATTCACGTCAAAGGCCTCGTCTTCGATCCCGCCGATGTGCAAAACTCCCGGGCTCCCATGAGAATTCAATATCAGCAGGTCAACGGAACCGGCCGCCGTGGCCCGCTCCTCGGCGGTAAAAGAAGAGATCACGAGCATCGCCACGTCCGCCACCGGGGTACCTTCGGGCACGGTAACGTGCTTGACCTCCTGGCCGACGTGCCGGCCGAATGTCCGGCCGGCATCAGCAACGTCGTGTGAATGAATGTAAACGATCATCTATTTAAGTAATGTCATAGACGAAGTTCTCCTCCGGCCCGACCCCGACGTGAACCTTCTTGATGTTCTCACCGGAGGCCATTCGCGACAGAACCTCGCCGCTCATATCCGGCAGCATCGTTCCCGTAAGGATGTTGTAAACATTACGGGCGCCGCTGTCCACATCGGTACAGCGCTTTGCCACCGTCTCTATGACGGCCTCATCGTAAGAAAATTGCGCACCGTGATTGTCTGCGATACGGTCGCGGATCTTACCAAGCTGAAGTTTGATGATCAGGCGAAGGATCTCATCCGAGATCGGATAAAAGGGCACGGTCACCATACGGCCGAGAAGTGCAGGCTTGAATGCCTTGTTCATCTCGGGCTTGATGGCGTCGAGGATCCCCTGCGGTTCAGGCCTTGTCTCGGGATCGGCGCAGAGCTTCATGATCGTATCCGTGCCGATGTTGGACGTAAGGATGATCACGCAGTTCTTAAAGTCGATCTCGCGGCCCTCGCCATCCTCGAGCACCCCCTTGTCAAAGACCTGGAAGAAAAGCTCCATCACATCGGGATGGGCCTTTTCAACCTCATCGAGCAGGACGACGGAGTAGGGCTTGCGCCGGACCGCTTCGGTAAGCACGCCGCCTTCGCCATAACCGACGTATCCGGGAGGCGAGCCCTTGAGGCTCGACACCGTATGAGCCTCCTGATACTCGCTCATGTTGATCGAGATCAGGTTTCGCTCGCCGCCGTAGAGGGACTCGGCGAGAGCGAGTGCAGTTTCGGTCTTACCGACGCCGGAGGTCCCGACGAGCATAAAGACGCCGATCGGGCGTTTCGGGTCCGTAAGTCCAGCACGCGATGTGCGGATGCGCTGAGCGATCGCCTCGAGCGCGTGATCCTGGCCGAGCACGCGTTCGCGAAGCGTTGCCGAAAGATTCAGAACCGCGTTGATCTCGTCGGCGACCATCTTGCCGATCGGGATGCCGGTCCAGCCGGAGATCACCTCTGCGACCGATTGCCCGTTCACGACCGGCTGCATCAGCGGATTTTCGCCCTGCAGCTGCTTCAACTCGTCCATCAGACGCTTCAACTCGGCTCTTGCAGCCTCGGTGTCGGCCGGTGAGGCCGTCTCGGGTGCGGCTGCCGCAGCGGTCCCGCCGGCGTCTTCGCCAACTGCGGCACCGTCGGCTTCGGCCGTGGCAGCGGCGGCCTTTGCCTCACCGCCTCCGTTGGAATTTGCCCCGGCAACCGCGTCAGCCAGTTTGCCGTCGAGACGCGTCATCTCGAGTTTTGTACGGACGTTCTTGATCTGCTCGACAAGGGCCTTTTCCTTTTCGAACTGCTCGGAGAACCTGGCGAGGTCTTCCTCTGCCACGGCCCTCTGTTTCTTGAGCTCCTCGAGGCGGTCGTCGTGGGCGGCGCCGGTCACCTGTTCGCGCTCGAGCGAATCGATCTCCGATGAGAGGTTCTGTATCCTCCGTTTCGCGTCTTCGATCGGTGCCGGGATCGAACCCTGCCCGATCGCCACCTTTGCGCAGGCGGTATCAAGGACGGATACCGATTTGTCCGGCAGCTGCCGGCCGGTGATGTACCGATGGGAGAGCTTGACGCACTCGACGATCGCTTCGTCGAGGATGCGGACGTTGTGGTGCGCCTCCATCTTGTCGGCGATGCCCCGCATCATCGCGATGGCCTTCGGTTCGTCGGGCTCATCGACCTTTACGACCTGGAAACGCCGGGCGAGTGCCGCGTCCTTTTCAAAATACTTCTTATATTCAGCCCAGGTCGTGGCAGCAATGGTCCGAAGCTCGCCGCGGGCGAGTGCCGGCTTGAGCAGATTCGCGGCGTCATTTTGCCCGGCGGCACCGCCGGCACCGATCATCGTATGGGCTTCGTCGATGAACATGATTATCGGCTGGGGCGACGATTTGACCTCGTCGATCACAGACTTGAGCCTGTTTTCGAACTCGCCCTTTATGCCCGCACCTGCCTGCAGCAGGCCCAGGTCGAGCGACCGAAGAGCCACATTCTTGAGCGGGTCGGGGACATCGCCCTCGGCGATACGGAGCGCAAACCCCTCGACAACGGCCGTCTTGCCGACGCCGGCCTCGCCCGTCAGGATCGGATTGTTCTGACGCCGGCGAGTAAGAATGTCGACGATCTGTCGTATCTCAAAGTCGCGGCCGAGTACCGGATCGATCTTTCCGGCCCGAGCCTTCGCGGTCAGGTCCTCGGTGTATTGGTCGAGAGCCTTCGTCTTTCCGGGGACGCCGGATGCGACCTGGGTCCCGCTCGATACGCCCGCGGTTTCTCCGAGTGCGACCGCATCGCGTTCTTCGGCAGATTCGGCGACGATCTCGGGTAGCTTCTTTTGCAGGTCTTCGACCGAGATGTGGTCAAACTCCTTCGAGATGTCACGGGCAATGCGGGCATAGCTGTCGTTTGCCAGCATCGCAAGTACCAGATGGCCCGACCGCACACGGGCGGCCCCAAAATCGACCGAAGCAAGGAGCCAGGCATCCTGGATCCATCGGGTGATGCGTTCGCTCAGGCCAGGCGTTCGGGAGTTTCCGGTCTTCAGCCGGTCGAGCGCGGTGCCGACGTCCTTGCTAAGGCGATCGATATTGACCTCATAGTGGGAGGCGATCTTATGAAGGTCGGTGTCGTTCTGATCAAGTATCTTGGACAGGACGTGTTCGATCTCGACATCGTAATTCGTTCGAGAAAGACAAAGGCCGGCCGCTCCTTCAAGAGCATTTCTGGAAACGTCGTTCAGCCTCCCGACAAGGGATTTTAAGTTTACATTCATGGTTCTTCTCCTCGATATGCCTGCGATTTTAACTTGCTTTTGAAAATTGCGTTAACCCGTACCGGCCAGTATCAGCTGTTCGTCGTCAACTTCGAATGGTTTCGTCTTCAGATACGACGTCCAGCCGAGCATCGGGCGCCTGAGCGCCTTGGTGGTCAGGATATTGCTGGGTACCTGTTTCTTGTCCAGGATCAGCTGCACGTCGTAGTCCACCTCGGTCCCGGCCATGAACTCGACGATCGAACGCAGCGGCCCGGCGGCATTCCCATTCGGCAGGAAGGCGGTGAACTTGCTGAACGGGAGCGGCCCGAGCTTTAGCCGGAATTTGGATTGCTGGTCCCATATCTTGGTGCCGGCGATCGCATTCAGGCCGAGCGAACTATTTCGGTGGCCGAGCTTGGTCTTGTCGCGTTCATTTAGTTCGAGCCATTGCCCGGAGAACTGCTCCACCCTGACATCTATCTGAAAATAATCGGCGACCAAATTGGCGATCGCGTTCGCGGAATGCGGCTTCTGGGCGATCAAGCCTACATAGGGCAAAAGAGCCTCGTCCTTCAGGCTCATCTTCCCGCGAAGCCCGGCGGTGCCGAGGCCGGCAAGGTCGAACAGATAACCCGTAAAATCATCCGAACCGCGTTCGTAGGCGACCGGAAACCGGTACTTTGCCCACGCCCGGTAGAACATCGACGCCGCCCGGTGGGTGAAAATATCGAGGAACGCCCACATCGCCGTGTCGCGATGACGGATGCGGTCGAGCACGAGTTCGGTGTAATGAGTAGGAAGAACGCCGCTGCTTCCTACCATTCCCATCATGCAGATGACGAGCTCATTACGTTCCTGGTTCGACATCTCGTCGAGGACCTGATTGAGCTCCCGCAGTTCGCTGGCCGGAAAATCAAGCGATATCAGCGAGCGAAACCGAACCACCTCTTCGGACGGAAGGGCCGTGCCGCCGACGGACTTTCGCTCGGGATAGATCTGCTCGAGGAGCCTTACAGACTGAAAGAACTCGAACCTGTAAGTTTCGTCGAGCAAAAGCTGATTTACTGGCTTTCCGCTCATCGATCGCCACTACCCATCCGAACTTTTCGGCAACGCCGTTTTCCGGACGATCACAGAATCTCCTGTTCACCGGCACGCGCCGGAAATATCATTATGTCCTCTTCTCTCTGCTCGGAACGCAGGACCATCTGATTAAAAGAATTCAACGAGGAATAGAGCCCGAGAAAACGCTCCAGGACGCTCGCAAA
>JAJNPX010000128.1 GCA_021155145.1 Acidisarcina sp.
TCGATCTCGAACAGCACATAATGGCCCTCGGTCTTTTTCTCGATCGGGTATGCCAGCGGCCGGCGGCCGATGTCGTCCATTCTCACGACCGTTCCGCCCTCTTTCTCGATCACTTTCCCGACGGCCTCGTTCAGCTTAGCCACACGATCTGCCGGCGTCTCCGGATCGACGATATACATTACTTCGTAAGTTCTTTGTGCCAACTTCTTTTCCTCCCTTTGGCTTCTCCAGCCTCGGCTCCTTATATCGGCCGAAGCAGAAAGGTCATTCTAATTAAATTCCGCCATTGCCTTTTCCACGCCGACCGAAATAACGGTGCGGACGGCCTCGGCGCTTCGCTTCAAAACACTCTCAACCTTTTCGGCCTCGCTCTTCGCAAAATTCTGCAGAACGAAGTCCCTCGTATTCGAGACCGGATGCTCAGGCATAATGCCTATCCGCAGCCGGATAAAATCATTCGTACCCAGCCGCTCGATGATCGACCTCAGCCCGTTGTGCCCGCCGTGTGTCCCTCTGGGCCGAAGCCTTATGGAACCGAGCGGAAGTGCGAGGTCGTCGGAGATCACTATCAGGTTCTCGATCCCCCGGCCCGGTTTTGCGACCAGGCAGCTTACCGCGTCGCCGCTCAGATTCATGAACGTCTGCGGTTTTGCCAATTCGACGACCGTGCCGCCGATCATCGCCCTTCCGACCAGAGCCCTGCATTCGTCACGCTTGACCTGCGTCTGCTCCTCGGCGGCGATCAGATCGACGACCATAAAGCCGAGATTGTGCCTCGTCCGTTGATACGCCGTGCCCGGATTTCCGAGCCCGACGATCAGCCACGAATTTCGAGTTCCAATTTCGGTCGTCATCGGACCGGGCTATTCGCCCTTCGGCTCGTCGGCTGCGGGCTCTTCGCCCTCGACCACCGGTTCGGCACCTTCCTCGGCGACCTGCGGTTCGAGCTCGGCTTCCTTGACGATGACGATCGATGCGATGACCGTCTCCGGAGCCTCGTGTATCTCGATACCTTCGCCGACCCTGATGTCCGAAACGTGGATCGCATGCCCCGCTTCGAGGCCGCTCACATCGATGTCGATGGATTCCGGCGTCTTCGCGGGTTCGCACAGCACCTTGATCTCACGCATCGTCTGCGAGAGGATGGCGCCCTCTTCCTCGAGTCCTTTCGGCTCACCGATAAGGTGGATCTGAACGGTCATCTCGATCTTTTCGCCGCGGGCAAAGCGTCTCAGGTCGGCGTGTATCAGCCGTCCCCTTAACACATCGATCTGGCGGTCCTGAAAGATGACATCGTTGACGTCGCCGTCGACATCGAGCGAGAACACCGTATTGACACCTGAATCCGATCGGAGGATCGCGGCAAGGTCCTTAAGCTCAGCCACGGCCGCCATACTCTCGGTACCGCCGCCATAAACTACGACGGGCACCTTACCCTCGGCACGGAGCCGGCGGTTGCTGTTCTTATTGCCGCCTTCCTTCTTCTGAGCCTTGATCACAAATTTTTCAGCCATAACGTTTACCTGGTTCAAAGTCCAAGGTTCGAAGTTCCAGGCTCCAAGACCCTGAACTCTGAACATCGGATCGGTCCTTACAAAAACAGAGACGAAACGCTGGTCTCGTCATGTATCGAATTGATCGCCGAAGCGAGCAGTTTCCCGACGCTTAAAACTTCTATCTTTCCAGAATCGAGCAGCCGTTTGGACCCCTCGCCGAGCGGGATCGAATTGGTCACAACGATCTTTTTCAAATACGATGCGTTGATGTTATCGGCCGCCTTCCCTGACAGGACGGCATGCGAAAAACATGCGAGCACCTCGTTCGCACCCGCCTCATGGAGAGCTTTCGCCACTTTGCAGATCGTACCGCCGGTATCGCACATATCATCCACGATTAGGCAGTTCTTGCCATCGACCTCGCCGACGATATTCATCACGTCAGCCTCGTTCGCGCGCTCGCGCCGCTTATCGCAGAGTGCGAGGCCCGCGTCGAGCCGTTTGGCATACGCCCGGGCACGTTCCGCACCGCCGGTGTCCGGGGCGACCACGACGAGATTCTCGATCTTGTTCTGGTTGAAATACTCAACAATGATCGGCCTGGCATAGAGGTGGTCGACCGGGATATCAAAGAATCCCTGGATCTGCGAGGCGTGAAGGTCGATCGTCAAAACCCTCTGTGCCCCGGCCTTTACGATCAGGTTCGATACGAGCTTTGCCGAGATCGGCACCCGCGGGCGGTCCTTTTTATCAGAACGGGCATAGCCAAAATAAGGCATTACCGCCGTCACTCTGGCCGCCGATGCCCGGACGAACGCATCGATCATTATGAGCAGCTCCATCAGATTCTGGTCTGACGGCGGGCAGGTCGGCTGAACGATGAAGACGTCCGAACCACGGACGTTCTCACCGATCGAGAAATTGAACTCGCCATCGGAGAACCGATCGGTCACGGCGGAGCCCAGATCGAGGTTCAGCTCGGAGCAGATCTCTTCCGCCAGAGGCCGGTTCGCATTTCCCGCAAATATCTTTATGTTGCCCGTAACGCTCATCTCCTGTCTGCCCGGTGCTCACAAACGCAATACCTGACGGCACCGTGCAAAATCAAAACGGCTGCCTGTTTGTCTCCAGACAGCCGTCTCCGATGCTTAAAATTGGCTGGGGCGGGAGGATTCGAACCTACGAATGCCGGATCCAAAGACCGGTGCCTTACCACTTGGCTACGCCCCAATGCTAATTTCAGAAACTATCGGAAACGGCTAATACGCTATTTCAAGCGCCTCGCGATACTGTTCTCGCGATATAGCCGCTACGGCAAACTTTCGCCAGTTGACCTCATTGTCAAGGGCTTTCAGTGCAGCTTGCCGTGTCTCATCTTTGTCAAAAATTCCGAAAACGCTTGCTCCGCTGCCGCTCATCAGGGCCCTTTCGGCTCCCAAGGCGATGAGTGTCTGCTTTGCCTTCCCGATCTCGGGAAAGTCAGCAAACACGGTAGCTTCGAAATCGTTTATCAGCGTCGAACCGAGAAAATCCCTGGTATCTGCCTCAGAACGACAAACTCGAAGAATACGATTCGCCTCCTCGTTTGTCAAGTTTTGAGCCCGTAAACGCTCATAGGCCCGGGCCGTGGAGACGTGGACGTCCGGCGTCACTATCAAAAGGTGCTCACCGCCCCTGAGGTCGTCGATCGGCTCGATCTGCGTACCGCGTCCGGTGCCGATGGCGGTGCCGCCGATCAGGAAAAAAGGCACGTCGGAGCCGACCTCGCCGGCGGCCATGATAAGTTCGCCATCGCTGAGGTTCAGCGACCACAGCCTCGCAAGGCCGATGAGCGACGCCGCGGCATTCGACGAACCGCCGCCGAGCCCGCCGCCCATCGGTATTCGTTTCTGAAGATGGATCGACGCCCCGACCGCGATGCCATAGCGGGCCCGCAATATCTCGGCCGCTTTAATTATCAGGTTCGTTCCATCTGTCGGGACCGCCTCATCGTCGCAGGTCAGCGAGACGCCCGATGGCGCTGCATCAAACGTCAATGTGTCGTGAAGCGAAACGGTCTGAAAGACCGTGAATATGTCGTGAAAGCCGTCTTCACGGCGGCCAAGCACCCGCAGGTGGAGGTTGACCTTTGCAAAAGACGGGATCGAGAACGGCATCGTTCAAGGATACACACCGCCAATTCCACCTCCAAAGGCAGACATCAGGAGACAAAAAAATCGTGCCGCGGGATCGACCCGGCGGCACGTGCTCCCTACCCCACGCAGCAAAGTCCTACTTGGCTAAGAAAACTTGTGTAAAATATACGGCCCCGTCGGCCGTGACCGCGACACCTATCGCTGAATCGCGCCATTGCCCGTTCAGAATGTTCTTTTTGTGCGAGGTTGACTGCATCCATTTATCGACCGCTGTCGTCGCCGGATCTTCGTAGCCCTTCATATAGGCGATGTTCTCGCCGATCGCCATCCAATTGAAGATGCCGAGCTTGGCCGCACGGTCATCCACGTATCCTCCCGTCGCATCCTTGTGGCTAAAGAACTTCCCGTTCGCCATATTTTCCGAGTGCATCCGGGCGAGGGCGACGATGGTCTCGTCCCACTGCAGCGACCGCAAGCCGTTGGCCTGCCGCTGGGCATTCATAAGCTCGAAAGCCCGGGCCTCAAGCTGATTCGCCGAGCCCATCTCGCGCGTGGTGAGCGCGGCCTTTTCGATGCGGACCGGAGCCGGCTGCTTCGTGCGGCTGCTTCCGATCACGTCCACAAGAATAGGACGAGGTTTATTTGCCTGAGCGAACGCCGAATTGACGAACATGGCCAGTGCAAAAGCAATAATGTAGATGATGTATAGGGAAGATCTCAAATTACCTCACTTCGGCAGTCGGGCTTTCCGCCACACGCGGGGGCGGTCCCTTTACTTTGCGTCCGTCGCTAAAATTGCGGCGGTTGCCTTTTCGGTTAAGGTCTGCGGATAGGGTGATATCCGATATTCAATTTCGGGAGCAGCCTGTCAGGGTCCTGCCTCCGTTAGAAGAAAATTGCGAATTATACGGGCTTTCCACAATTCTCTGCCGTCCCGTAGGACCTATGGATACAATATTTCAAGCCGTCCGCGACGGAAAGCAAAATCCCATCGCTTCTGCCATTTTGACCGATTCGCCCGACGCATTTTGTTAGGGTAAACTGCGTTTATGAGCAAGTGCGCCTTGGCTATTCATGGTGGTGCGGGAACGATACTCCGATCGTTGATGACGCCCGAACTCGAAGAGCAGTACCGCAGCGGCCTTCAGGAAGCTCTCAGATCAGGCTGGGCAGTATTGGAAAGCGGCGGGACATCGCTCGATGCGGTCGAGGCCGCCGTTGTTTCGCTCGAGGATTGCCCGCTCTTTAACGCCGGCCGCGGTTCTGTCTTCACACACGAAGGCAAGACCGAGATGGACGCCTGCGTGATGGACGGCTCGCGGGTCAGGGCCGGCGCGGTCGCCGCCGTGAGAAATGTAAAGAATCCGGTCAGGCTGGCCCGCCTCGTAATGGAGCGCACGGAACACGTCCTGCTTGCGGGCGGAGGAGCCGATCTTTTTGCCGAGGAGGCCGAGGTCGAACTTCGCGACAACACATACTTCTACACGGACTTTCGCTGGAAACAGCTCGAAGAGGCTATCGAGACCGGGCGTGTTCAACTGGATCATTCCGCGCCGAAGCCAATGGGTACCGTTGGAGCCGTCGCGTGCGACAAGAACGGCCGACTCGCCGCCGGCACATCAACCGGAGGAATGACAAACAAGAAATTCGGCCGCATCGGCGACACGGCCATCGTCGGGGCCGGCACCTACGCCGATGGGCTCTGTGCCGTCTCTTGCACCGGCCACGGCGAATATTTCATGCGCGGCGTGACCGCTTACGACGTCGCGGCACGGATGAGATATAAAGGCATCTCACTCGAAGATGCCGCGTCCGAGACCATTGCACACCTGACCTCGACCGGCGGCGAAGGCGGTTTGATCGCCGTCGATGGCAATGGGAACATCACATTGCCGTTCAATTGTGAGGGAATGTACCGCGCCAGCATATCGACCGGCTCCGATCCCGCGATCGAGATCTACAAATGAACGCTCGTCAAGCTGATGCCTCGGCCTGCTCCGCAAGCATCTTGTCCCTGATCTCCTGAACGTATGCGATGTCGTCCGGCACGCGATCGGCCAGCGTGACGACCAATTCACCCTTGCGGCCGTTCTTGATAGCGTGCTGGATCGCATCGCGGCTCTCGGGTATCACGCGTACCTGCGGTTCCTTGTCGCTCTGGGCGATGCCTTCCTGGAGCAGGGCGTACATCTCCTCGTCCGTACGACCGCGAAGATAGTGGCCGCGTCTGATCACGATCCGGTCAAAGGTGTCCGCAATGATCTTTGCGAACTCGCGTATGTCGTCGTCTCGCCTGTCGCCGGTCCCGTTCAGGACCGCCGTTCGATATTTATTCGGGAGCTTATTGATGAAGTTCGTCAGGCCGCGGGCCCCGGCGGGATTATGCGCGTAATCCATCAGAACGGTGACGTGCCCAACCTCGATAAAGTTCAAGCGTCCCGGTGTCTGGGCCGTTCCCGCGTTGAATGTCGTCAGGCCGACCCGAATATCCTCGATCGATACTCCGTGGACAAAGCACGCGAGCGTCGCGGCGAGCACGTTCTGGATCATGAACTCGGCACGGCCTCCGTATGTCAGCGGGATGTTCACGACCTTTTCGACGCGGACCTTCCACTTCCCCTTCAGAATGGTCACGTACCCGTTCTCGAAAACACAGGAGACGCGGCCGCGCTCGGCCCGGCGGCGAATGTTCGGGTGGTCTTCGTCCATCGAAAAACAAACCACACGGCCATCGACGAGTTCCTTCATCCGATAGACGAGTTCGTCCTCGGCGTTCAGCACCGCCCAACCGTCTTTCGCAACGGCGCGGGGCACGACCGATTTGACGCGGGCGAGATCCTCCAGGGTGTTCACGTCCTTCAATCCGAGATGGTCGGCCGCAACATTGAGCACGACACCCACGTCCGCGTGGTCGAATCCAAGCCCGGACCGGATGATGCCCCCGCGCGCGGTCTCGAGCACGGCCACATCGACCGTCGGGTCCTTGAGCACAAGCTGGGCGGAGACCGGCCCGGTGTTGTCGCCCTGTACGATCTGTTCATTGCCGATGTATGTTCCGTCCGTCGTGGTAAAGCCGACCGACCGGCCCGAATTTCGCAGAATGTGGGCGATAAGACGTGTCGTGGTGGTTTTACCGTTCGTGCCGGTGATCGCGAATATGGGTATCCTTGATTGGCTGCCCGGCGGAAACAGCATGTCGATGACGTGCTCAGCCACGTTTCGCCCGATGCCCTCGCTCGGCGATAGATGCATGCGAAATCCGGGTGCCGCATTCACTTCGATGATGCCGCCGCCGCTCTGGCGAAGCGGCTCGCTGACGTTCTCGGCGATCACGTCGATACCCGCGACGTCGAGGCCGATGATCCGCGCGATACGCTCGAACAGGAAGACATTCTCCGGGTGTACCTCATCCGTAACGTCGATCGCCGTTCCGCCGGTCGAGATGTTCGCGGTGGTCTTGAGGTAAAGGGTCTCGCCCTTTGGAAGCACGCTTTCGAGTTCGTAGCCAGCTTTACGAATGCACCGAAGCGTCTGATTATCGACGTCGATCTGCGTCAGCACGTTCTCATGCCCGTAGCCGCGACGCGGGTCGGCGTTGGTCTCGTCGATGAGCTGCTGAATGGTCTGAGAGCCATCGCCGATCACGTGGGCCGGAACCCTTTTGGCGACAGCGATCAGATTATTGTTGACCACGAGGGCACGAAAATCGTCGCCGACGAGCTGCTGTTCCACGATGACCCAGCGTGAATATTCCTTTGCCTTTTCCCAGGCGACCCTTGCCTCGTCGATCGAGCGAATACCGACCGTCGCACCCTTGCCATGATTTCCGTCGAGCGGTTTGATAACGGCCGGGAATCCGACGCGTTCGAGCGTATCCGCCAGCTCCTCCTCATCCCGTATCCGAAACCCCTTCGGCACCGGAACGCCCATATCGCCCAGCAGCGTCTTGGTCGCGTGCTTGTTTCCGGCAATATCGACGGCGATCATGTTCGTGTTCGCGGTGGTCGTCGCCTGTATCCGTTTCTGATAAACTCCGTACCCCAACTGGACGAGCGACTGGTCGTTCAAACGGATATACGGGATGCCGCGGCTCACCGCCTCCTCCACGAGCGAGCCCGTCGACGGCCCGAACCGCACCTCCTCGCGGATCTCTCGCATTCGCTGAACGTCATCGGCCAACTCCGCTTTTATCTCTTCGACCGGCTTTCCCTCGGCTATGTCGAGAAACACTCGGACCGAGGCTTTGGCCGCATATCGCCCCACCTCTTCCTCGTGATAGCTGAACACGACATTGTAGATCCCGGCCTCATTGGTCTCGCGCGTGCGGCCATAGCCCGTGTCCATCCCGGCAAGGGTCTGTATCTCGAGCGCCAGATGCTCGATAATATGGCCGGCCCACGTCCCTTCCTTTACACGCCTTAGGAACCCGCCCGGCTCGCCGTAGCTGCAGCCGTGCGATTCGAGCGACGGTATGGCTCCGACCATGCTGTCGTAAAACCCAGGCAGCTTGTCGGACGGCTTCTCTTCATAATCGCCGATGTCCAGGCGCATTATGATCAGCTTTTTCCAATAGCCGCTCCAATAGTTCGGCCCGCGAAGTGTACGAATTTCTAAAATTTCCATAAATTTTCACCGCAAAGACGCGGAGACGCAGAGGGTATCTAGAGATCATTCACTATTCGCTTTATCCCTTGTTTCAACACGGCCGTGTGAAAGTTCAGAATGAGTCCGATACGCTTGTCCAACATCCGCAAGTAGGAAAGCAGCTGAGCCTCATGGATCGGCGCAATTCTCTCGACTGCCTTTATCTCGAGGATCACCCTCTTTTCAACGACTATGTCGAGACGGTATCCGCAATCAAGCTTTACTCCCTTATACGAAACCGGCAGGGGCACTTGCCGCTCGAACAAAAGCCCGGCCTGACTCAACTCAAAGCAAAGACATTCTTCGTAAGCTGATTCCAGAAGCCCGGGTCCGATTCCCTTATGGACCTCGATGGCGCATCCGATGATCTTCTCGGTCAATAGGTTTAATCCGCCCGCGTCATTTCCCGGTTCAAATTTTTCTCTCATTCTCTCCGCGCCTCAGCGTCTCTGCGGTTAAGTCATCCTAAGTCGGGAAGCAAGAACTCCTGCCTCGGCTGGAGCGGGTGGCGTTCGAGATATTGATATACAAGCCCGTCGCGAAGGATATGAAGCTGGACGCCGCACACGCTGAACGAATCGTG
>JAJNPX010000002.1 GCA_021155145.1 Acidisarcina sp.
CCGTGAAACACGGTTCTTTGAAAATCAAAACAATGGCACAGGCTCGACCGGGCTGGAAATCCAGGTGCGATCGGGAAAACCCGAGCGTAACGGAAACCGAAATTATCTTTTGCGTAAAACTGAGGTTTCCACGCCTCCCCAATCACCATAACCGCACTTCCCACAACGACTTGCGGCGAATACCTGATGAGTTTCCAAATCAGTTTCCAAGCTGGATTCCAACCCGGTTTCCAAAGGGTTTCCAGGTGACCGGAAAATACGGTGCTCGGATCGGCAATCTGGTCGGTCAAGTATGGGTTTGATCAGCTTTTTGCAAAGCGGAGGGCCGACCTCGCTTTGGCACGCTCGGCCTCGACCTCTCGGTCTTTGGGCTCGGCGGTCGTGACCAACGAATTGAGAAGCTCCTGCGACGCACCCGTGATACGCTCGACGGCCAGCTTGAAAGCCTCCTCATTCGCCCTCGACGGCTTGTTGAACCCCGAGAGTTTTCGAACGAACTGAAGCGATGCGGCCTCGATCTCGTCTGAGGTCGCAGGTGGTTCGAAATTGAATAGTGTCTTAATGTTTCGGCACATTTTCTTTGCAGCGGTTTTCGATCCCGGCCGATCACCTGGCCCCCGTTTCCTCGGCGGCTACGCTCTCGATCAGGGGCAGCATAACGGTAAAGGTGCTCCCTTTCCCCTCGCCATCGCTTTCAGCCGAGATCATACCGTCGTGAAGATCGACAAGATGCTTGACGATCGCAAGCCCGAGGCCGAGGCCGCCTTTGCGATTAGTTGTGGAGTTATTTGCCTGCTTGTATCTCTCGAACACCTTCGGGAGAAACTCCGGGTTTATACCCTGGCCGGTGTCCGTAACGTTGATCTCGGCAAATTTTGCGTGCTTCCTAAGGGAAACCGAGATCGAGCCGCCTTCGGACGTGAACTTTACCGCGTTGGACAGCAGGTTATTGACGACCTGCTGGGTGCGTTCGCTATCACCGTAGATCGTAAGCTCCTCGTAGGGCGGAGCGTAATCGAGGTTGAGCGACTTTGCTTCCGCATTTGGCCGGATGGCGTCGACGGCCTGCTGGGTGAGTTGATTGAGGGAAAACGGCCTCTTTGAAAGGCTGATCTTGCCATTCACGATCCGGGTGATGTCGAGCAGATCCTCGACAAATTTGGTCTGCGTTACGGCGCTTCGCTCGATCGCATCGACCGCCTTTTCAAATATCTCATCGCTCTCGCGGTTCGATTTCAGCAACCGGACCCAGCCGAGCATTGCGTTAAGCGGCGTGCGGAGTTCGTGTGAGAGCACAGCGAGGAAATCGTCTTTGGCCCGATTTGAGGCCTCCGCCTCCTCGCGAGCGGCCTGTTCGCGCACGGCACGCACGGTCTCTTCGGCAAGTTGTTTTTGCTGGATCGAATATCGGATCGAACGTTCAAGATTCTGAGCGTACATCTGGCCCTTGATCAGGTAATCGGCCGCTCCGGCATTCATGGCCTTACGGTCAACCTCGTCATCACTCTGGCCGGTCAGAAGGATCATCGGACATTGATAGCCCAGCCTCTTCAGGTCAGCCATCAATTCGAGCCCATCGTGGGAGCCGAGTTGGTAGTCGAGCAAACAGACGTCAAAACTCGCCGGGGCGTGCATTGCGACGGCCTCTTCATAGGAGGCGACGCGTTTGAGCACATAACGATCGTTCCCGATCTCTACGAAAAGGCTCTTAACGAGGGCAAAATCATCGTCATCGTCCTCGACCAGCAGGACATTTATGGGGCTTGTATTTCCTTCTGAATACATATTTTGCGGGATGGGTTAATCCGGCGAATTCGACCCAGCACTCACCCAATGCCGGAGACCCGGATCGGATGTGATCTCTTTGAGTTTCGGAATGTTCCGATCCAGCACAAACAGTCCGGGCGGGCGCTTCACTCAGAACTGAAGCGCTTGCGACAATATGCAGACAGCTGTGTTCCTCCGACTCTAGCTAACATTTCAAATTATCTGCCAAAACCCAACCCGATACCTATGGCAGGTATTATGACGGAATGATCCGAAATCAGGGGGAAGCGTATTAATAACAATGACGTTTTCTCCAGCCAAGGTCAATCGCAAAATAAGTTCTCACATGGCCCAATCCCTCACCACTCGCGCCATCTCGGAAAAAACGTCCTCAGCGGATCTTCTGGTGTTCTTGAGGACCTTGTAGCTGTGGTTTGCGGTGTCAATAAGGTGAAGGGTCGCATGCTTTCCGAGTTTCTTGATGGCTGGTTCGAGCAGATCGAGATTGGCTAGCTCATCGCGCGTCCCTGAGAGGAACAACATCGGAATGTTGATATCAGCGATATGCTCGGCACGTTTAATATCGGGCCGCCCGGCAAGATGAAGAGGGAACGAGAAAAGCACCAGGCCCGCCACATTTTCGATCGGCAATTCGCTCTGTGCGGTTGTTGTCATCCGCCCGCCAAACGAATGCCCGCCGGCAAGAAGCTTCAGATCAGGTGCCGCCTCATGTGCCGCTTTGCAAGCATTCCTGATAGTCTCGACACACACAGCAGTCGAATTCCTCGCTGTGCCATTCTCGGAGTAAGGAAAGTTGTACCGAAACGTCGCGATATTCTGCGCGGCCAGAGCCTCTGCAATTGCCTGCATCGTCGCGTGCCGCATGTTCGTCGACGCACCATGGCCCAGCACGAGTAGATACGTCGCGTTTTCCGGTCGCAGCAACAATGCCGAGACCTCACCTTTTTCGGGCGTGGCAAGGAATCGAAGCTCAGAGTTCATATCAATCTCTATTTTGGCGACAAAGAAACAACGTCATCCCTCCAAAGCCGACAGTAGGTAATCTTAAAAAAGCGCTACGCTTAATTCGCCGATTCCGAAATTCCGTAATACCGAGTAAAAAGTACCAGAATTGAGCCGACCAAGATTCCCAATGGCAAAGACATGGTCCACACGGAAAACGCCATCATCGGAGCGGCGCCCCAGGGATCTCCTTCAAAACTTGGACATTCCGCGGAACTAATTATGTAGATACCAAGGGAGTACACCGCAAAGCACTACGGCAAAGGTTACTGCAAATACGGAGAGTCCGGAAAGAAGCTTTCGATCACGTCTAAACCGCAATACCTTATCGACAATCTTCACTATTGTTGGCTCAAGTGTTCTAATATCAGTCTTCGTTCGGAGTTTGACCAATGAAGACTAAACCTCTTTTTCGAAATTCTGGACGCACCGTCTATGGGCGGACCGCGAGCGTTGGTTTTGGAGCCGGAACACCTCTCAGGAGCCCCTCGGTGCTTAGGTCTTCATCGATGTCTTGCCAGTGAATACCATAACCTGCACCGGCGATCTGCCAGTTCTTTCGTTGGTCAACGGTTGCGTGCAAAAGTCGCGGATACCAGGCGAGAGGAACTGAGATAGTACGCCCGTCCATAAGGCGGACGACCAGATCGTCTTCGGTGATTTCGACATCCGCCACTCTTTCGTCAGTTGATATTGCCAAAATACTCATTCCACGCCTCCAAAAACAGATCCTTGTTGTCCTCAACAATATTCTCTAGGTTCCTAAGCTCGCGCGAGTTGAAGCCACGATTTCGGGCGAGGAAAACGGGATCTAGCCAAAACTTGGCCGATAGATTATCCCGGTCGATATGTATATGCGGCGGTTCGTTCGGTTCGTGACTGTAGAAATAGAACCGATAAGCGAGCTGGCGCAAAACCGTCGGCATAAGACCCTCATTTTATCAAAAACGAACGTCTAGATTGAAAAATTCTTCTTCAACCCCTGCCATACGTCGTTGTAGTTATGCTGCAACTGGACACATTCCATCGCAAAGCGCGTCGGGCGGATGATGTAGCGGGATTCGAACATGAACGCCATCGTGCCCGAGAGTTTCTGCGGTTTGAGATCGGCGTTAGA